>CAMOGQ010000024.1 GCA_946614165.1 uncultured Lachnospiraceae bacterium | reverse complement strand
CAGATCGGGGCCATGTACCACGGGGACCGGTCCCGCAAGACCACCCTGGTGGAATACGGCTTCCGCCTGCCCTCGGCCCTGGACAACAGACCCTTAAGCTTTGAGGAATTCGAAGAGCACATAGACCAGATGCTCTTCGTATCCGCCACCCCCTCCTCCTACGAGGAGGACCACGAGCTGCTCCGGGCAGAGCAGGTCATCCGTCCCACCGGCCTTCTGGATCCGGAGATCGACGTCCGTCCCGTGGAGGGACAGATCGACGACCTGATCGGAGAGATCCGGGAGACGGTGGCGGGAGGAAACAAGGTCCTGGTGACCACCCTGACCAAAAAGATGGCGGAGGACCTGACCGACTACCTGCAGGAGGCCGGCATCCGGGTCCGCTATCTCCATTCGGACATCGACACCCTGGAGCGGTCCCAGATCATCCGGGACATGCGTCTGGACGTATTCGACGTGCTGGTGGGCATCAACCTCCTGCGGGAGGGCCTGGATATCCCCGAGATCGCCCTGGTGGTGATCCTGGACGCGGACAAGGAAGGGTTCCTCCGGTCCGAGACCTCCCTGGTCCAGACCATAGGCAGGGCGGCCAGAAACGCGGAAGGCCGGGTCATCATGTATGCCGATACTGTGACCGATTCCATGAGGAAGGCCATAGACGAGACAAGAAGAAGACGGGCCCTGCAGGAAGCCTACAACAAAGAGCACGGGATCACCCCCCAGACCATTAAAAAGAAGGTCAGAGACCTGATCGCCATCTCCAGAGAGATCGCCAGGGAAGAGGTGCGCTTTGCCAAGGATCCCGAATCCATGGACGCGGGCGAACTGAAGAAGCTGATCGCGGAGGTGGAAAAGAAGATGCGCAGGGCGGCTTCGGACCTCAACTTCGAGGCGGCCGCGGAGCTGCGTGACCAGATGATCGAGCTGAAGAAGCACCTGCTGGAGATAGAAGGCGGAAAGTAAAAAGAGACAAAGGATATATATGGCAGTAAAAATGAAGAAACCGGATTACTGGCCGGCCCTCAGGGAAAACGAGCGTCTGGCCATGGAATCCCATAAGGCAGACGAGCTGCGCCGCAAGATGATCAATGAAGAGGACTGCATCCGGATCAAGGGGGCCAGCGAACACAACTTAAAGAACATAGACCTGAAGATCCCCAGGAACGAGCTGGTGGTGCTGACGGGCCTTTCGGGCAGCGGAAAGTCCTCCCTGGCCTTCGACACCATCTACGCGGAGGGCCAGAGGCGCTACATGGAGTCCCTGTCCTCCTACGCCAGGCAGTTCCTGGGCCAGATGGAAAAGCCCGACGTGGAGAAGATCGACGGCCTCTCCCCGGCCATTTCCATAGACCAGAAATCCACCAACCGCAACCCCCGTTCCACCGTGGGCACGGTGACGGAGATCTATGACTATTTCCGTCTTCTCTATGCCAGGATCGGCATTCCCCACTGTCCGGGCTGCGGCAGGGAGATCTCCCGCCAGAGCGTGGACCAGATGGTGGACCAGATCATGAGCATGCCCGAAGGCACCCGCTTCCAGGTCCTGGCGCCGGTGGTCCGGGGCCGCAAGGGCGAGCATGCCAAGGTCATCGACAGGGCCAGAAAGGCGGGCTATGCCCGTCTGCGCATCGACGGCAGCCAGTACGACATCTCCGAGGAGATTAAGCTGGACAAGAACCTCAAGCATAACATCGAGGTGGTGGTGGACCGTCTGGTGGTGAGGCCCGGCATCGAGAGAAGACTGACCGACTCCGTGGAGAACGCCCTGGCCCTGGCGGAAGGCCTTCTCCAGGTGGACGTGGTGGGAGGCGAAATGCGCCAGTTCAGCCAGAACTTTGCCTGCCCCGACTGCGGCACCTCCATCCCCGAGATCGAGCCCAGGAGCTTTTCCTTCAACAATCCCTTCGGTGCCTGCCCCGACTGTCTGGGCCTGGGCTACCGCATGGAGTTCGATCCCCAGCTCCTGATCCCCGACGGACGCCTGTCCATAAACGGGGGCGCCATCGCCGTCCAGGGCTGGCAGTCCGCCGGAAAGGACGGGTCCTTCTCCAACCAGCTGCTGAAAGCCATGGCGGAGGAGTTCGGCTTTTCCCTGGATACTCCCTACCAGGACTATCCCCAGAAGATCAAAGACCTGATCATGTACGGAACCGACAGAAAGGTGAACGTCCACTACAAGGGCCAGAGGGGAGAGGGGGTCTATCCCATTGCCTTCGAGGGCCTTATAAAGAATGTCCAGACCCGCTATAAGGAGACCTATTCCGAGGCCTCCAAGCAGGAATACGAGAAATTCATGCAGATCACCCCCTGCAACAGCTGCAGGGGCATGCGTCTTCGCAGAGAATCCCTGGCCGTCACGGTGGGGGATATCAACATCTATGAGCTGACCTGCCTTTCCATCGGAAAGCTGCAGGAATTCATGCAGAACCTGCAGCTGACGCAGACCCAGGAGCTGATCGGAAAGCAGATCCTCAAGGAGATCCGCTCCAGGGTCACCTTCCTGATCGACGTGGGCCTGGACTACCTGACCCTGGCCAGAGGCACGGCCACCCTTTCGGGAGGCGAGGCCCAGAGGATCCGCCTGGCCACCCAGATCGGGTCCGGCCTGGTGGGCGTCTGCTACATCCTGGACGAGCCCTCCATCGGCCTCCACCAGAGAGACAACGACAAGCTGCTGAAGACCCTCAAGAACCTCAGGGACCTCTGGAACACGGTCCTGGTGGTGGAGCACGACGAGGATACCATGCTGGCGGCGGACTATATCGTGGACATAGGACCCGGCGCCGGCTCCAGAGGGGGCCGGGTGGTGGCCCAGGGCACGGCAAGGGAGATCATGGAGGTGCCCGAATCCGTCACCGGCCAGTACCTGTCCGGAAAGAAGTTCATACCGGTCCCGGACGTCCGCAGGCAGCCCCAGGGGTGGCTGAAGGTAAAGGGGGCCGCCGTCAATAACTTAAAGCACATCGACGTGGACTTCCCCCTGGGAGTCATGACCGTGGTCACCGGGGTCTCCGGCTCCGGCAAGAGCTCCCTGGTCAACGAAGTCCTCAACAAGCGCCTGAATCACGACCTGAACCGGGCCCTGACCATTCCCGGAAAGCACGACGATATAGAGGGCATGGACCAGCTGGACAAGGTCATCGACATAGACCAGTCCCCCATCGGCAGGACCCCCAGGTCCAATCCGGCCACCTATACCGGCGTTTTCGACATGATCCGGGACCTTTTTGCCGCCACTGCCGACGCCAAGGCCAGGGGCTACACCAAGGGCCGCTTTTCCTTCAACGTCAAGGGAGGCCGCTGCGAGTCCTGCCGGGGCGACGGCATCATCAAGATCGAAATGCATTTCCTCTCGGACGTCTACGTGCCCTGCGAGGTCTGCCACGGCAGGCGCTACAACAGGGAGACCCTGGAGGTAAAATACAAGGGAAAGAGCATCTACGACGTGCTCAACATGACGGTGGAGGAGGCCGTGGACTTCTTTAAGAACGTCCCCTCCATCGCCAGGAAGATCCAGACCCTCTACGACGTGGGCCTTGGCTATGTGAAGCTGGGCCAGCCTTCCACGGAGCTGTCCGGCGGCGAGGCCCAGAGGATCAAGCTGGCCTCCGAGCTGTCCAGAAAGAGCACGGGCCGCACCATCTATATCCTGGACGAGCCCACCACGGGCCTCCACTTCGACGACGTGGCCAAGCTGATCCGCATCCTCCACCAGCTGGTGGAGAGCGGCAACACGGTGGTGGTCATAGAGCACAACCTGGACGTGATCAAGACAGCAGACTACATCATCGACATGGGCCCCGAGGGCGGGGACGGGGGAGGCACCGTCATCGCCAAAGGAACGCCCGAAGAGGTGGCGGAAAACCACGGCTCCTACACCGGCTACTACATCCACAAGATGCTGGAGCGGGACGCGGAGAGAAAAAGGAAGGAAGCCTGAAAGCGTTCTTTCCGGTTCGGATGACGAAAGTCTTATCCGGCCCCCGGGAGGAGCGGCTGAAAAAGCCGGGATGCTGTATACTTAAGATGACAGGAGGGGCCGCCGGGCGATCCGGGGGCCCCTCCTGCCGTGAAAGATAAACAGATATGGAAGAGATAAAAGGTTACGTAGCACATATCATATACAGGAATGAAGAGAACGCCTATACCGTCTTCGAGCTGGACTACGGAAAGGGAGCCGTCACCTGCACGGGATTTCCCCTGTCCATTTCCGAGGGGGAGAGCTGCCTGGTGGAGGGGGAAATGACCCAGCACCCCGTCTACGGGGACCAGATGCGGGTCAGGACCTATCAGGCCATAGAGCCGGAGACCACCCAGGCCATCTTCCGCTACCTGTCCTCGGGAGCCATCAAGGGGATCGGTGAGTCCCTGGCCAGGCGGATCCTGAAGAAGTTCGGAGAGGACACCATGCGGATCCTGGACGAGGAGCCGGAGCGCCTGGCGGAAATCAAGGGCATTTCCCCCAGGAAGGCCAGGGAGATCGCGGCCCAGGCCGAGGGAAAGCGGGACCAGCGGGACGCCATGATCTTTCTCCAGCACTACGGGATCGGGGGAGGACAGGCCCTGCGGATCTGGAAGACCTACGGCATGAAGCTCTACGAGGTCATAAAGGAAAATCCCTACCGGCTGGCGGACGACATCCGGGGGATCGGCTTTGCCACGGCGGACGAGATCGCAGCCCGGGTGGGGATCCGGGCGGACTCCGACTTCCGGATCCGGTCCGGCATCCTCTATATCCTTTCCCAGGTCCTTATGGAGGGCAGCACCTGGATGGAGCGGTCCATGGTGATCCGGCGGACGGCAGAGCTTCTTTCCCTGGGGGAGGACCAGATCGATCTGCAGCTGGACAACCTGGCCATGGACAGGAAGCTGATCATCAGAAAGCAGGCAGGCACCGCCCAGGTCTACGCTGCGGGGGCCTTCCGCAGGGAGCAGCAGATCGCCAGGGCTCTTCTGGAGCTGGATACGGCCCCCCTTGCCGTCAGCGGGGACATGACCACGGAAGAGAGGATCCGGGAGATCGAGGAGAGGGAAGGCATAGAACTGGACGATCTCCAGAGACAGGCGGTGCTGCTGGCGGCAGACCACGCCATCCTTCTGATCTCCGGCGGTCCCGGCACCGGCAAGACCACCACCATCAATACCATCATCAACTATTTTGAGGAGGAGGACATGGAGGTCCTTCTCTGCGCCCCCACCGGCCGGGCCGCCAAACGCATGAAGGAGGCCACGGGCATGGAGGCCATGACCATCCACCGCATGCTGGGGGTCCGGGCCAGGGCGGAGGAAGAGGAAGGGGAAGGGAAGGCTTCCGCCGCCGCTTCCTTTCTGACGGACTTCGGCAGGGATGAGGAAAATCCCCTGGAGGCGGACGTGATCATCGTGGACGAGATGTCCATGGTGGACATGTATCTTTTCCACGCCCTCCTCAGGGCCGTCCGGTCCGGGACAAGGCTGATCCTGGTGGGAGACGTGAACCAGCTCCCCAGCGTAGGGCCGGGCCGCATCCTGCAGGACCTGATCGGGTCCGGGGCCTTCCGCACGGTCATCCTGCAGAAGATCTTCCGCCAGGCGGCGGAGAGCGACATTGTCCTGAATGCCCACCGGATCCTGAAGGGGGAGATGCCCTCCCTCGGCAACAAGAGCCGGGACTTCTTCTTCCTGGAAAGAGATTCCCTGCCGGTCATCTATAAGAACACGGTCCAGCTGATCCGGGAGATGCTGCCGGGCTACGTGAAATGCTCCCCCGACGAGATCCAGGTCCTGACCCCCATGCGGAAGGGAAACCTGGGAGTGGAGCGCCTCAACCAGGTGCTGCAGAGCGTCCTCAATCCCCCCGCTCCGGACAAAAAGGAGTATGTAAGGGAGGAGGTCACCTTCCGGGAGGGGGACAAGGTCATGCAGACCCGCAACAACTACCAGATCGAATGGCAGATCCGGGGCAACTTCGGCCTGCCCCTGGAAAAGGGGACCGGCATCTTCAACGGGGATTTCGGAAGGATCCTTTCGGTGGACCCCTCCCGGGAGATCCTGACGGTCCGCTTCGACGAGGACAGGGAGGTGGACTATCCCTTCGCGGAGCTGGAGGACCTGGAGCTGGCCTACGCGGTCACGGTCCACAAGTCCCAGGGGTCCGAATACCCCGCCGTGATCCTGCCCCTGCTCTCGGGCCCAAAGGGCCTTTTCAACCGAAACCTCCTTTATACCGCCGTCACCAGGGCCAGAAACTGCGTGGTCATCCTGGGAAGCCGGGAGGCCGTCAGGACCATGACGGACAATGTAAGGGAAAACATCCGCAATACAGGACTGGAAGACAGGATCCATGAACTCTGCTTCAGCGAAAACAAATAAGAAGAATATCCTTCCCGCAGGCATCCGGAAGGCGGCGGACCTGGCAGTGAATATCCTCTACCCCAGGCGCTGCCCCGTCTGCGACAGGCCGGTGAGGCCCATGGGGGCCCTGATCTGCCCCGAATGCGAAAGGGTCCCCAAAAGGGTGGGGGCGGAGACCTGCCTCCGGTGCGGGAGGAAGGTCCCCGCCCACATGGAATACTGCAGGGGCTGCAGGGAGAGAAGGCACTATTTTGCCAGGGGCTGCTCCGCCTTCTCCTACGCCGGCATCCGGTCCTCCCTGTACCGATTCAAGTACATGGGGCGGCAGGAATACGCCCTCTGGTACGGGCAGGAGATGACAAGGGCCCTGGCGGAGCGGGTCAGAAAAGGGGGCTTTCCCAGACCCGATCTCATCGTTCCGGTCCCTCTTTCGGATAAAAGAATGCGGAAAAGAGGCTACAACCAGGCAGCGCTCCTGGCCCGGGAAGTGTCCAAAAGGTGCGGCATTCCCTGCCTGGAAGGGGCCCTTTTAAGGGTCCGGGACACGAAGCCCCTCAAGACCGAGGGGGTCCTGGAGCGCCAAGAAAATTTGAAAAGGTCTTTCCTTGTATATGGAAATGATGTAAAATTAAAGTCGATTATGCTCATTGATGACATATATACGACGGGGGCAACTGTGGATGCCTGCGCATCGGCCCTGCTTTCGGCAGGGGCCGTCAGTGTCACCTTTTTAACTCTGGCAAGTGGAGACGAGACAAAATGCTGAATACCACCAGAATCCGTACAATGACCCGCATGGCCATTTACGAGGAACAGGAAGGGGCGGAGGACATGAAGGTCAACGAGTACTTCATGCCCGACTATCTGATCAGCAAGGCTGCCGGGTCCTTCGTGGCCTATACCGCTGCCTTTGCCCTGTATGTGGCCGCCTACTGGATGTACCATTTCGAAGACATTCTGACCACCGTATATTCCGGCAGCCTCAACGAGGTGATCGCCGAGTTCCTCAGACGGTATACCCGATACCTGATACCCTATCTGATCCTGACCGTGGCCGTCTATGCGGTCCGCTACCTTGTGACCGAACGGAAGCTGACCCGCTACAGAAACATGATCAGATCTCTCGAAGACTCTTATGAGGAAGACGAAGCATGAACAGTTCAAACAAAAACATGACTGCCCTGTATGAGATCAGGGAGAAAGTCGCGGACTTTATCAATCAGTACGAATACATCCTGATGCCCGTAGGCAAGTTTCTGATCGCCATGATCCTCCAGGTCCTGATCAACAGCAAGATCGGCTACTTCGAGATGCTGACCGATCCCATGCTGATGACCATCATTTCCCTGGTATGCGCCCTGGTGCCCGTGGGCTTTACTGCTGCGGCCATGGGAGCCGTGATCCTGGCCCATCTGTATACCGTATCCTACGAAGTGACGATCTTCGGAGCTGTTCTGATCCTGGTGATCTTCCTTCTGTATTTCCGCTTCACCCCCAGGGATACCATCGTGCTGCTGATGATGCCCATCGCCTATAAGCTCAATCTTCACTACGCCGTCCCCCTGATCGGCGGACTCCTCTGCTCCCCCGGAGCGGCGGCCCCCACGGCCATCGGCATCGTGATGATCAGCTTTGTGCAGACCATTTCCGAGGGCAGGGAGACCTTTGCGGGAAAGGAAGTGGGCGTGCAGACCATTACCAACTTCCAGAACCTGGCGGACACCTTCCTGAAGAACAAGGGCATGTGGGTCATGGCCATTGCCCTGGCCGTCACCGTGGTCATCGTATATGTCATCCGCAGGCTGGCCATTACCCAGGCATGGGCCGTGGCCATCGTGGTGGGCACCGTTTCCGAGCTGATCCTTCTGCTCCTGGGCGACATCCGTTTTTCCACCAACTTCTCCTTCGGGACCATTTTCCTGGGCGTAATCGTTTCCTTTGCCATTGCCATGCTGATCCGCTTCATTGCCTTCAACGTGGACTATACCAGGATCGAGAGCGTACAGTTCGAGGATGACGAATACTATTACTATGTCAAGGCGGTGCCCAAGGTGATGCTGCCCACTGCCAGAAGGACCGTCAAGACCATCAGCCGCTCCGGCAAGAGCTTCGAGCCTGCCGAGAAGGGAAGCGCCGGGGACAAGAAGATCAGCTTCCGGGAATCCGTGAAGAATCTGTCCGGCAAAGCCGCTGCCTGGAAGAACAGAAAGGGAAAAAACGGCAAAGAGTAGGTTTTTTGATTCGTAGTTAGGACTAAACAGCAAATATGCAGCATTTCTTTGCAGTACTCATTAATTTCTGGACGCAGTTCCATATGCCGATCCTGCGGTGGACGGATTTCATCGAGATCCTCCTCATCGCCTTTCTGGTATATCATATGCTGAACTGGGCAAAAAGCACACGGGCCTGGGCACTTTTCCGCGGCGTCGCGGTCATTGCCGCCTTTGTGATCATTGCCGCCTTTTTCAACATGACCACCATCCTGTGGATCGTCCAGAACGTCACCGGCCTGGCTGTCATAGCCATCGTCGTCGTACTGCAGCCGGAACTGCGCGCAGCCATCGAAGAACTGGGACAGCAGAACTTTCTCAGTTCTTTGTTTCGCATTGAGAAAAAAACGCCGGAAGGGCGTTTTTCCGACAATACCATTGGTGAGATCATCCGCGCCTGCACCATGATGGCCAGGGTCAGGACCGGGGCTCTCATCGTCATCGAGCAGACCTCCTCCCTGCAGGAAGAGGAACGCACCGGCATCGTCATCGACGCCGCCGTGTCATCCCAGCTGCTGATGAACATTTTTGAAAAGAATACCCCTCTTCATGACGGAGCCGTGATCATCCGGGGCAACCGGATCGTGGCCGCCACCTGTTACCTGCCTATTTCGGACAGCCGCATGGACAAGACCCTGGGCACCCGCCACAGGGCCGGGGTGGGCATATCCGAAAAGGGAGATTCCCTGACCCTGATCGTCTCCGAGGAGAACGGGTCCATCAGCATTGCCTATAAGGGCATGCTCTACCGGAACGTGGACGAGGAGATCATGCGCAAGTGGCTGACAGAACTCCAGAACAAGCTGGAGGAGGAAGAGGAAGCGGCGGAGGAAGCCGGACGGGAACCTCTTTTCGGCTGGTCCGCTTTTTTCAGGAAAGGACTGACAGGCACAAAGAATGAAGATAAGACCGAAGATCCTGAATAACATAGGGCTGAAACTGTTTTCCTTTGCCTTCGCCTTCGTACTCTGGCTCCTGGTCACCAACTATAACGACCCCGTGATCGAGACCAGGATCTACGACGTGCCGGTCAAGCTCCTGCATACGGACCTGATCCTGGGCAGCAACCAGCTTTACAGCGTGGTGGACAATTCGGACGTGATCTCCATGGTCAGCATTTCCGGCTCCCGTTCGGTCCTGGACCTGATCCGGACCGAGGACGTGAGCGCCACGGCGGA
The DNA here is from genome assembly GCA_946614165.1 of uncultured Lachnospiraceae bacterium. GTDB lineage: Bacteria > Bacillota > Clostridia > Lachnospirales > Lachnospiraceae > CAG-791. The sequence goes on along the minus strand of CAMOGQ010000024.1, from coordinate 24,307 downwards.
CGTGGCCAACATGACCGAGGACGGGCTGGTGCCCATCACGGTCTCCGTCAACAAGTTTTCCGCCAGTGTGGACTCGGTCCGCTCCTCCAGCAACTATGTGGAGCTGCTGATCGAGGACAGCGCTACCTCTGTCTTCACCCTGGAGACCGATACGGTGGGTTCCGTGGGCGACGACTACGTGCTGGGCAGCATCCGGCTGGAGCAGAACCAGGTCAGAGTGACCGGCCCCGCCTCCCAGGTATCCTCCGTGGCCAGAGCCGTGGCGACGGTGGTGGTGACCGGCGCTACGGAAAACATCACCACCTACAGCGATATCGTCCTCTATGACGCCGACGGGCAGCAGGTAACGGGCACCAACATGAGCATGAATATCTATTCGGTCCGCCTGACCGCCGAGGTCCTGCCCGTGAAGGAAGCGGAGATCCGCTTCACCACCCAGGGCACGCCCGGCAGCGGCTATATGCTGACGGGACAGAATACGGCGGAGCCCGGGACCGTCAGGATCGCGGGAACCGCCTCCGCGCTGAAAAACGTGACAGGGATCGAGATCCCTTCTTCGGAACTCAACGTGGCGGGCCTCAGGCAGAGTCTGGTAAAGACCGTCAATCTGTCCACCTATCTTCCCGACGGGACTTCCTTTGCGGATGAGCGCTTCGACGGGAAGGTGACCATCCGGATCGGCATCGGGCCTGCGCCCGAGGAGCCCGAAACAGAGGAAGAGGACGCAGAATAAGGGACCAGAAGAAAAAGACAGGGCCGGAATCGTTTGTACCGTCTTTGGCGGGACAAACGATTTTCTGCGCTTACCCTTCGGGAGAAGGGCAAGGCTCCTTCGTTCAGCCCTGAATCCATAAACCTGAAAGAAAAGAGGGAGAGCATTGAATTACCAGAAATACAGTCCGGGTCCCAGAGTGGACCTGCCGGACCGGAAATGGCCCGGCCGTGTCCTCAGGGAAGCACCCGTATGGTGCAGCGTAGACTTAAGGGACAGGAACCAGGCCCTCCTGGGCCAGGCCGGCCCCGGAGAAAAGATGGAGATCTTCCGTCTTCTTGTCAGACTGGGCTTTAAGGAGATCGAGATCGGCTCCCCCGCATCCAGCCCGGCGGAAAGGGACTTCCTCCGCCTCCTGGTGGGCAGGGACCTGATCCCGGAGGATGTGAGCCTGCAGGTGCTTTCCACCTGCGATAAAAGGGAGATCGAAGATACTCTGGCGGCCCTGGAGGGCTGTCATGACGCCATCCTCCGCCTCTACGGCACGGATCCCGGGGAAGAGAGCCCCGAAGAGGTCCTCTCCGCCGCGGCCCTGGTCCGGTCCCTGGCCGGATCCTTCGACGGGCGCCTTCGCCTGGAATATACCATAGGCGGCTTTGCCGGCGCGGACCCGGAAAGGGCCCTGGCCCTGGCGGAGGCCGCTCTGGAAGGCTGGAAGCCTTCCTCACAGGACCCCCTGATCCTGGGCCTTCCCGGCGGGACGGAGCTCCACATGCCCAATGTCTTTGCCGACCAGGTGGAATGGATGAGGGAGAAGCTGGGAGCGGAAGACAGGGTGATCCTGAGCGTACGCCCCCACAACGACAGGGGCATGGCCGCGGCCGCCGCGGAGCTTGCCATGCTGGCAGGGGCAGGAAGAGTGGAAGGGACCCTCTTCGGCACCGGCGAAAGGGCCGGCAGCGCGGACATCATCACCCTGGCCCTCAATCTGCTGACCCAGGGCATCGACCCGGGCCTTACCATCGACAACATGAATGAGATCGTGGACACCTGCCAGAGGTGCACCGGCATGCGGGTGGGACAGAGACATCCCTACGCGGGCCGCATGGTCTTCACTCCCTTCTCCAGGTCCCATCAGGAGGCCGTCAGCCGGGGCATGAAGGAAACGGGAGAGGTCTGGAAGGTCCCCTACATGATCATCGACCCCAGGGACATAGGCAGAGTCTACGACCCCCTGGTCAGAGCCGATTCCGAGGCGGCGGGACCCGCGGCCGTCATGGAGACCTGCTACGGCTTCAAGCTTCCCTCCGGCATGCAGAGGGAGTTTTCGGAGATCGTCCGGAAAAAGCTGGATCTGACCCCCAAAACGGACCCGGAAGAGATCCTGGAGATCTTCCGCAGCGAATATATCCGCAACAACGAGCCCCTGCACTTCAGAAGGCTCCAGGTCACGGACCTGTCGGGAGATACGGGAACGGATTTCGACACGAAGGTAAAGGTGACCTATTCGGACCACGGCGAATACGCCTATATCCAGGCAGCCGGCAACGGCCCCCTGGACGCCGTCCAGAGAGGCCTGCTGGAAGAGATGGGGCTGGAGATCCGCATACTGGACTACGAAGAGCACGCCCTGCAGGAGGGGTCCGATTCCCAGGCCGCGGCCTACATCCACATGATGGACGCGGGGACCGGCAGGACCACCTACGGAGTGGGCGTTTCCTCCAACATCACCAGAGCCTCGGTCAGGGCGGTCTTTTCCGGCCTCAACCGGCTTTTCAAAGGGTGAGCGCCTTTCCCGGCAGCTGAGAGACAACAATTTTTAAGTTAGGAGATAGATACAAATGGCAGAACAGAAAAAACTGGTAGCCGAAATCACATCCATGGATGAGGATTTCACACAGTGGTATACAGACGTGGTCGTCAAGGCAGGTCTGGTAGCCTATTCCCATATCAAGGGCTTTCTTGTCTATAAGCCCGCGGGCTATGCCCTCTGGGAAGCGGTCCAGAATCTTCTGGACGCCCGCTTCAAGAAGACCGGGGTGGAGAACGTCTACATGCCCCTTCTGATCCCCGAGAACCTGATGGCCAAGGAAGGAGACCTGGTCAACGGCTTTGCCCCCGAGGTAGCCTGGGTCACCGCCGGCGGCAGCGAGCCCCTGCAGGAGCGCCTCTGCGTCCGCCCCACTTCCGAGACCGTTTTCTCTGATTTCTTCCGGACCGACGTCCAGTCCTACCGCGACCTGCCCAAGGTCTACAACCAGTGGTGCTCCGTGGTCCGCTGGGAGAAGGAGACCCGTCCCTTCCTCCGCTCCCGTGAGTTCATGTGGCAGGAAGGCCATACGGTCCATGCTTCCGAGGAAGAGGCAAAAGCCCGTACCCAGCAGATGCTGAACGTCTACGCCGACTTCTGCGCGGAAGACCTGGCCATCCCGGTGGTCAAGGGCCGCAAGACCGACAAGGAAAAATTCGCCGGCGCCACCGCCACCTATACCATCGAAGCCCTGATGCATGACGGCAGGGCCCTCCAGTCCGGCACCAGCCACGACTTCGGCACCAAGTTCGCCGAGGCCTACGGCATCCAGTTCACCGACAGGGACAACAAGCTGAAATTCGCGGCCCAGACCTCCTGGGGTCTTTCCACCAGGATCATCGGCGCCCTGATCATGGTCCACGGCGACAACTCCGGTCTGGTCCTGCCTCCCAGGATCGCTCCCACCCAGATCATGATCGTGCCCATCCAGCAGAAGAAGGCGGGCGTCCTGGACAAGGCCTATGAGATCAGAGATATGCTGAAAGATTTCCGCGTCAAGGTGGACGATACCGACAAGAGCCCGGGCTTCAAGTTCGCCGACCAGGAGATGCGGGGCATTCCCGTCCGCATCGAGATCGGACCCAGGGACATGGCAAACGGCAAGTGCATCATTGCCCGCAGGGACAACCACGAAAAGACCGAGTGCGATATCGCCTCCCTTCCCGAAAAGATGGCAGAGCTCCTTCCTCAGATCCAGAAGGATATGTACGACAGGGCCGCAAAGCACCTGGAGGACCACACCTACAGTGCCGCCACGAAGGAAGAGTTCGTAAGGCTCTTCACCGAAAAGAGCGGCTTTGTCAAGGCCATGTGGTGCGGAGACCAGGCCTGCGAGGACAAGATCAAGGAAGACCTGGGCGTTACCAGCCGCTGCATGCCCTTTCAGCAGGAAACCATCTCCGATGTCTGCGTTTGCTGCGGAAAACCGGCTAAAAAAATGGTATACTGGGGCAGGGCTTATTGATATTTCGTAAATGATCAGAGGGGTGAGCAGGGTGTCAGACAATTCTTCAAAGGAATTCAGGATCCATATACCGGAGAATGCGTCACGGATCATCGATGTCATTCAGCAGGCAGGCCATGAAGCCTATATCGTGGGCGGCTGCGTCCGCGACGCTGTCATGGGCAGAAGACCCAATGACTGGGACATTACCACCTCTGCCCTGCCGGCGGAAGTCAAGGCCCTCTTTAAAAGGACGGTGGATACGGGACTTAAGCACGGCACCGTCACGGTCCTGATGGGAGGAGAGGCCTTCGAGGTCACCACCTACCGGATCGACGGCGAGTACGGAGACGGCAGGCATCCCGACCAGGTGGTCTTTACCCGGAGCCTGGAGGAGGACCTGAAAAGAAGAGACTTTACCATCAACGCCATGGCCTATAACCACAGGGCCGGCCTGGTGGATCTCTTTGACGGCAGGGAGGACCTGCGCCGCAAATGCATAAGGGCCGTGGGGGACCCCGAAAAGCGCTTTTCGGAGGACGCCCTCCGGATCCTCAGGGCCATCAGGTTCGCGGGCCAGTTCGGCTTCGGCATAGAGCCGGAGACCTCAAAGGCCATAAGGGAGCTGGCGCCCAACCTGGCAAAGATCAGCGCGGAAAGGATCCGGGAGGAGCTGAACAAGCTCCTGGTCTCGGACCATCCCGAGCTTCTCAGGACCGCCTACGTGCTGGGGGTCACCCGTCAGTTCCTGCCGGAGTTCGACAGGATGATGGAGACCCTGCAGAACAATCCCCACCACTGCTTTACCGTAGGGGAGCATACCATCCATGCCGTCCAGAATACCAGGCCGGACCTGACCCTCCGCCTGACCATGCTCCTGCACGACGTGGGAAAACCCCCCTGCCGGTGGACGGACGATAACGGGATCGACCATTTCTGGGGCCATCCCGAGACGGGGGCGGAGATGACGGAGCAGATCCTGCGCCGCCTCAAGTACGACAACGTCACCGTCAGGAACGTGACCAGACTGGTGCTTCTGCATGACCAGCCCCTGCCGGAGACGGACGCGGCCCTTCGCAGGACCATCGCCAAGGTGGGAGAGGAGCTCTTCCCCCTGCTGCTGGAGGTCCACGAGGCGGACGTGCTGGCCCAGGGAGCCTTCTTCCTGGAAGACAAGCTGGAACTGATCGCCGCCTGCGGCAGAAGGTTCGACGCGGTCATGGAAAGCAGACAGGCCCTGGCACTCAAAGACCTGGCCGTATCCGGAAAGGACCTGATCCTGGCGGGCGTAAAGCCCGGCGTGGCCATGGGGAAACTTCTGGAGACCATGCTGGACGATGTGCTGGACCACCCCGAACACAACACCAGGGAGTACCTGCTGGACACCTACGTGCCGGGCAGATCTTCTTGACAAGCAGGGCAAAACCGCTTATAAATGTTATAGTATTGAGAGAGAAAGGAAACAGGTCCCGAGGACCTGTACGGAGGAAACAACATCATGAACAAGAACGAGCTGATTACTGCAGTTGCCGAGAAGTCCGGACTGACCAAGAAGGATACCGAGAAGATCCTCAAGGCCTTTACCGAGATCGTAACGGAAGAACTGAAAAAGGGCGGAAAAGTCCAGATGGTAGGCTTCGGAACATTCGAAGTCAGCGAAAGAGCAGCAAGAGACGGCAGGAATCCCAGGACCGGTGAGCCTATGCCCATCGAAGCTTCCAGGGCTCCCAAGTTCAAAGCCGGCAAAGCGCTGAAGGATGCCATCAACTGATCTGCAGCGCCAAGCGATCGTTATGAAAGGCCCGGATCCCGTATCCGGGCCTGCTTTTTTGAAAGCAGCAGGAGAGACAGATGAGACTGGATAAATACCTGAAGGTATCGAGACTGATCAAGAGAAGGACCGTGGCCAACGAGGCCTGCGACGCCGGCAGGGTCATGCTGAACGACAAGGTGGCCAGGGCTTCGGCGGAGGTAAAGCCCGGGGACGTGATCACCATTTCCTTCGGAAACAGGGAGACAAAGGTGGAAGTCCTCTCGGTCCAGGAAACGGTCCGCAAGGAAGAAGCCGCGGACCTCTTCCGCTATATCTGACATCACAGAAGGCCCCCGCAACCCGCCATTTACAGGGGCTTTCATAATGCCGGAAAATAAGGTATCATAATTATCTGAAGGCATGCAGATCGGAAGGAGCAGTCTATGGCAGGCAGAAAGAAGAGCCGTGAGGAGGAAAGGCAGTCCGGCCGGGGAAACATCGTCCTGGCGGTCATGGTGGTCCTGGTACTCCTGGCAGTGCTTTATACCAGCGGCAGTTCCCTGCAGAGAAAGCTGGACGGCTACAGAGCCCACATCGCGGAGCTGGAGCAGCAGCTGGAAGAGGAAGAGCAGAGGAGCCGCTATATAGAAGAATACCGCGAGTATACGCAGACAGACGAATTCATCGAGCAGATCGCCAGGGAAAAACTGGGACTGCTTTATGAGGGTGAGATCATTTTCCGGGAAGAGGACAGCCGGTAAGGCCGGGGCCTCTTCCTTTGCTTTATTGTAAGGGGCGCTTATGTCGGAACTTGTTTCCCTGGTCAGGGACACGATGGAGAAATACCATATGGCACAAAAAGGGGACCGGGTGGTGACCGGCCTCTCGGGAGGGGCGGACAGCGTCTGCCTTTTCCATATCCTGGCAGGGCTCAGGGAGGAAATGGAACTTACCCTGGAGGCGGTTCATGTGAACCACGGCCTTCGGGAGACGGCTCTCCGGGACGAGGACTTCTGCCGGGACCTGTGCAGGCGCTTCGGGGTCCCCCTGACCGTAGTCAGGGCCCCTGTCAGGGCCTATGCAGAGGAAAACCGCTGCGGGCTGGAGGAAGCCGGCAGGATCCTCCGCAGGCAGGCCTTTGAAGAGGCCGCCCGGGAGAAGGACGCCCGGATCGCCCTGGCCCACCACATGGAGGACCAGGCGGAAACAGTCCTTTTCAACATCTGCCGGGGCGCCTCCCTGGCGGGGATCAGCGGCATGAAGCCCGTAAACGGCCGGGTCATCAGGCCCCTTCTTTTTGTCACAAGGCCTATGATTGAGGACTACCTGAGATCGGAGCAGGCCGCCTGGCAGACGGACGAGACCAACGCGGACCCCGCCTATACCAGGAACCGGATCCGGAACACGGTCCTGCCCTCTCTGGAGACGCTGATCAATCCCGGGGTCATATCCCACCTTTCGGACCTGGCAAAGGACGCGGCGGATGCGGAAAGCTATCTGGAGGGGCAGACGGTCCTTGCCGCGGCAGCATGCATGGAGGAGGAAAAAGGCCGGGTGCGGATCCGCATCCCCTCTCTTCTGGACCTGGATCCCTTTATGAGAAGGCGGATCCTCTACAGGGGCCTTTCCCTGGCGGCAGGGAGAAAGAAGGACCTGGGACAGGTCCATGTCCGCATGCTGGAAGGCCTCTTGGAGGGGGGCGGAAGCGCATCCCTCTCCCTTCCCGGGGACGTAAAGGCCCTGAGGGAATACGGCATCCTCACCCTTTCGAGGGGCGGGGAAGGGGAGGCAGAGGACGGGGAGAATTATCCCCTGGACCCTTCCGAATACAGCTTCCGGGTCCTTCCCTTCGACGGGAAGATGGACTCCATCCCGCAAATGCTGTATACGAAATGGCTGGATTATGATAAAATAATGGCTATTCCTGTTTTCAGGAAAAGAGAGAAGGGAGACCGCCTGACCATCTCGGAAGAGGGGGCCTCCAAAAAGGCTGCCAGATATATGATCGACTGCAAGGTCCCTGCTGCCCTCCGGGACAGGATCGTTCTTCCCATGCACGGAAAAGAACTTTTATGGTTCCCCGGCGGGAGGATCAGCGCAGCCTTTAAGGTCACAGAAGCAACGAAGAACGTTATTGAGATCACATGGAAAGGAAGGCACAAGTGAAAGAAAACATCAAAGTTCTGATCAGCGAAGAGGAAATGGATAAGAAGATCCGCGCTCTGGGAGCCCAGATCTCCAAAGACTATGAAGGCAGACAGGTCCACATGATCGGCGTGCTCAAGGGCGCCAGCTTCTTCATGTGCGAACTGGCCAAGAGGATCACCGTACCGGTCTCCATCGACTTTATGGCCGTCTCCTCCTACGGCTCCTCCACCAAGTCCAGCGGCATCGTCAGGATCGTCAAGGACCTGGACGAGCCCCTTATGGACAAGGACGTCCTGGTGGTAGAGGACATCGTGGACTCCGGCCGCACCCTCAACTATCTGCAGGAGCTGTTCCGTGACAGAGGCTGCCGCACCATCCGTTTCTGCACCCTGCTGGATAAGCCCGACAGGCGCGTGGTGGACCTGGACATCGACTACGTGGGCTTTGTGATCCCCGACGAGTTCGTGGTAGGCTACGGCATGGACTACGATCAGCGTTACAGGAACCTGCCCTATATCGGCACTATGGAATTCACAGAGGAATGAGTCTGAATTTTTGCTTTTTCAGAGGAAAAATATGAATGAACAGATTCCCGGCAGCAGAGGGCGGGGCTTTTCCCTTGCCGTCATGCTGGCCTTTATGCTTGTAATATACCTGGTGATCCGCTCTTCCGCGGGCAGGACACAGTATACCTATACCATGGGAAATATGACAAAGGACCTGCAGGGAGGAAATGTGGCCTCCGTGGAGATCATTCCCAACCGTGAGACTCCCACCGGCTCTGCCGTCGTGACCTTAAAGGACGGTACGGAAAGGCTCCTCTACGCCACGGACATCCGAGAGGCGGAAGAGGCGGCAAGAGAGGCGGGCCTGGATCCCCTGGTCCGGGACGTTCCCGCGGACAGCTCCTTCCTGACCTCCATCCTGCCCACCCTTCTGATGACGGGCGTGTGCATCTTTTTCTTCTGGATGATCATGCAGCAGCAGGGGGGCGGCGGAGCCAACAGCCGGATGATGAACTTCGGCAGGAGCCGGGCAAAGCTCTCCGGCGGATCCTCCGTCACCTTAAAGGACGTGGCGGGCCTGCAGGAGGAAAAGGAAGACCTGGAGGAGATCATTGATTTCCTGAAGGACCCCGGCAAGTATACCGGGGTAGGGGCAAGGATCCCCAAGGGCGTCCTTCTGGAGGGCGTTCCCGGCACCGGCAAGACACTGCTGGCCAAGGCCGTGGCAGGAGAGGCAGGCGTGCCCTTCTTCAGCATTTCCGGTTCCGATTTCGTGGAAATGTTCGTAGGCGTAGGCGCCTCCCGCGTCAGGGATATGTTCGACGAAGCCAAGAAGGAAGCTCCCTGCATCGTATTCATCGATGAGATCGACGCCGTGGCAAGGCGCAGAGGCACGGGCCTTGGCGGCTCCCACGACGAGAGAGAGCAGACCCTCAACCAGCTCCTGGTGGAGATGGACGGCTTCGGCGTCAACGAAGGCATCATCGTCATGGCCGCCACCAACCGGGCGGACATCCTGGATCCGGCGATCCTGAGGCCCGGCCGCTTTGACAGGAAGATCTCCGTGGGAAGGCCGGACGTCAGGGGAAGAGAAGAGATCCTGAAGGTCCACGCCAGGAACAAGCCCCTGGGAGAAGACGTGGATCTGGCGGAGACCGCCAGGACCACCGCAGGCTTTACCGGGGCCGATCTGGAGAACCTTCTCAACGAGGCAGCCATCCTGGCCGCCAGAAACGGCAGGCCCTTCATCCTTCAGTCGGATATTCAGAACGCCTTCATCAAGGTGGGCATCGGAAACGAGAAGAAGAGCCATGTCATCTCTGAGAAGGAGAAGAGGATCACGGCCTTCCACGAGACGGGCCACGCCATCCTTTTCCACGAGCTTTCCGAGGTGGGCAGCGTTTATACCATCTCCGTCATCCCCACAGGCCTGGGCGCCGGCGGCTACACCATGCCCCTGCCGGACAAGGACGAGATGTACCTGACCAGGACCCACATGCTCCAGGAGATCATGGTGGATCTGGGCGGCCGCATCGCCGAGGAGCTGGTCATGGACGATATCACCACCGGCGCCTCCTCTGATATCCAGAAGGCCACCGCCATGGCCAGGCAGATGGTGACCCGCTACGGCATGAGCTCCAAAATAGGGACCATCAACTATGAGTCCCAGCAGGAGAATGTCTTCCTGGGCTATGATCTGGGCCATGAGGCAAAGTATTCCGAATATATCCAGGGAGAGATCGACAGAGAGGTCAAGGCCATCATCGACGACTGCTACGCCAAGGCAAAGGCCATCATCGTGGCCAATAAGGACGTGCTCTACAGGGCGGCGGAGCTTCTCATGCAGAAGGAAAAGCTGACGGGAGAAGAATTCAACGCTCTCTTCGAACCCCCTGCAGAAGAAGGAACAGTCTGAAAAAAGTGCAGGGGGCAATGGAAAACTGGCAAAGCATTGTGATTATGCACAAAAACACAGACCTCTGTTTGTGAACTTTGTGAGATCTTTGCATTTACCGTATTGGGGGGCCGTGCTATTATAATATGCGTAACCCCCCAATACATTATAAGTTTTTTGCTATACCCCCATAAGAAGAAATACCTTCTCTGAAAAAGCAGCTCCCCCCAAGTGCTGCTTTTTTACTGCCCAGAATCAGGCATGACCGTAAAAAGGGATATCAGAAATAAAGGAAAGCGGGATCGCAGGATCCTCAGACCGGAGCGCAGACGATGGCGGACATTCAGTCCCCGCGGCTGCGTTTTTTGTTTTTTTACAGTTTTTCCGGATCTGCCCTCAGGGACCTAAGAATCTGCGGTCCCAGGAAAGGCGGAATGGAGTATACTTAAGAGGTCAGAAAGCAGAAGGAGAGAGAGATGGACCTGCAGGCGATTTTTTCAGATCAGTCACCGGAATATATGAGGAGAGAGGGGGAGAGGATCTTCCTGCGCCTGCGCACCCTGAAGGGAGAGGCGGACAGATGCGTCCTTATGGCGGGAGGACGCCGGAGGGCCATGAAAAAGATCCGCTCCGACCTGGTCTTCGACTATTTTGAAGGGAGCGCTCCCGCCTCCACGGGCCCCTTCCACTACTATTTCCGGATCACCTCCCGGGAGGGGGAGACTCTGCGCTTTGGAAGAAAGGGGATCATAGAAAGGGAAAGGCCGGGCAGGAAGGAGCGCTTTTACCTGGTGCCGGACTTCCCTGTGCCCAAGTGGCCCGCCGGGGCCGTGGGCTACCAGATCTTTACGGACCGCTTCTGCAAGGGGGACCCTGATACGGACGTGGAGGACAGGGAGTATTTCTATAACGGGGGTTATACGAAGAAGATAAAGAACTGGTATCAGAACCCTGCTCCCAACGACGTGCAGGAATTCTACGGGGGAGACCTGCAGGGGGTCATGGACAAGCTGGACTACCTGCAGGATCTGGGAGTGGACGTCATTTATTTCAATCCCCTCTTCGTATCTCCCTCCAACCATAAATACGATACCCAGGACTATGATTATATCGATCCCCATTTCGGAAAGATCGTAAAAGACGGAGGAAAGGTCCTGGATCCGGGAGACCGGAACAACGCCCATGCCTCCCGCTACATGCAGAGGGTGACGGACAAAGAGAACCTGGAAGCCTCCAACGCCTTCTTCGCCCGCCTGGTGGAGGAGGCCCACAGACGGGGGATCCGGGTCATCCTGGACGGAGTCTTCAACCACTGCGGGTCCTTCCACAAGTGGCTGGACAGGGAAAAGATCTATCAGGGAAAAGAGGGATATGCTCCGGGAGCCTTCGGGGATCCGGATTCTCCCTACAGGTCCTTTTTCGGCTTCGGGGAGGACAGGTGGCCGGATAACTATACCTACGAGGGCTGGTGGGGCTACGATACCCTGCCAAAGCTCAACTACGAGGGGTCGGAAGACCTCTGCCGGTATATCCTGAAGGTGGCGGCCAAATGGGTCTCTCCCCCCTATAACTGCGACGGATGGCGCCTGGACGTGGCGGCAGACCTGGGCCACTCGGCCGCCTTCAACCACGATTTCTGGAAACGCTTCCGCAGGGCCGTAAAGAATGCCAACCCGCAGGCGGTGATCCTGGCGGAGAACTATTCCGCCTCCCAGGACTGGCTCCAGGGGGAGGAATGGGACACCATCATGAACTACGAGGCCTTTATGGAGCCCCTGACCTGGTTCCTGACAGGCATGGAAAAGCACAGCTGGGAATACAGAAAGGACCTCCATCAGAACGCGGACGCCTTCTGGGAGGCCATGACCTGGGGCAGCAGCACGGCCATGCCCTCCCAGCCTCTCTGGATCAGCATGAACCAGCTCTCCAATCACGACCACTCCCGCTTCCTGACAAGAACGTCCGGAAAGCCGGGCCGCCTGGGGCCTAATAGGCCTGCGGAGGCTGCAAAGGGCATCCGCAGAGGGGTCTTCATGGAAGCTGTGGCGGTCCTTATGACCTGGCCCGGCATGCCCACCCTTTACTACGGGGACGAGGCGGGGCTCTGCGGCTTTACGGATCCCGACAACAGAAGGACCTATCCCTGGGGGAAGGAGGACAGGATGCTCCTTTCCTTCCATAAGGACGTCATCCGCCTGCACAAGGCTTATTCCTGCATCCGGTTCGGCTCCTTAAAGCCCCTTCTTTCGGAGGAGGGCCTGATCGCCTATGCCAGGTTCGACAAAGAGAGCGCCCTGGCGGTGGCCGTCAATAACACCCGGGAGGAAAGGAAAGTCCTTCTTCCTCTTGTATACGGAGGCTTTCCCATGGAGGGAGAAGCCCGCAGGGTCCTTGTGACCCGGGGCGGAAAAAGGCCCTCCTACAAGGCATCGGACCCTGAAAAGCGTGCCGCAAAGGGGGAGCTGACAGAAATCCGGGGCGGACAGGCCCGGATGAAGATGGCTCCGGAATCCTGTGTCATCCTTGCATGGGAGAAAAGAGGGGACCCGAAAGGGGCGGCAGAGTAAGGAGCAGATGTAAATAAAAACATATTGACAGGATTTTTTGCCAGGGGCAATATGTTAGATAAATAAGAGAAAAGGCCCCCGGGGGCAGAGAGGAGCCAGATATGGAAAAATACGAAACGCCCGTAATGGAGATCGTGGACCTGGAGGAGACGGATGTGATCTGCACCAGCAGCTGTCCCGAGCAGACCTACGAAGTCGGGTAATACAGGGCTGCAGTCATTACGGCGCTCCCATACCCGGAACCTGAACATATGAAGATAATAAGAGAAGGCGACGGGACGCTGAAAAAGATCCTGCCTCCCGCCGGTCTGTCAGCAGAGGCAGTCTATATCCCTTCACAGTATGCGCTGCCCTTTGCGCACAGAGGCAGGAACTACATATTCCATACCCTGACCAGGCAGTGCGTTGAGGGGCAGCTGCCGGCGCATGCGAAAGCGGGAGAGGGGAGCGATGATCTGATCAAGGCCCGCTTCCTGGTGCCCGAAGGGAGTGACGAGTGCGGCCTGTACAGTAAGATTTCCGCTCTTCTTCGGGCATACAGCCAAAAGGAGGGAGTAAGAGGCTATACCATCCTGCCCACCTTTGCCTGCAATGCCCGCTGCGTTTACTGCTACGAGGCGGGCACAGTGCCCGTCAGTATGACGCCGGAGACCGCGGACCGGGTGGTCCGCTTTATTCTGGATACCCGCGGGGAGGGTCCGGTAAAGATCTCCTGGTTCGGAGGAGAGCCCCTTCTGGGCGTATCCGTGATCGACCGCATATGCCGGGGCCTTAGGGAAGCTGGCGTGGAATACAGGTCCTCCATGACCAGCAACGGCAGCCTGATCACGCCTGAGATCGTGGAAAAAATGACTGCGGACTGGAAGCTTTCCCGCATTCAGATCTCCATGGACGGGGCGGAAGCGGATTACATTTCCAGAAAGCGCTACTGCGGGGGGCAGGACCCTTACCGCGCCGTCATGGAAGCCGTAAGCCGCATGTCCGGGGCAGGCATCAGAGTGACCGTCCGCTGCAACGTGGACCCGGAAAACTGGGAAAGGATCCCTGCTTTTTTAAAGGATCTGGGCACCTTCGTTGAGAATAAGGAAAAGGTATCCCTCTACTTTGCGCCCCTGAACCATGTACGCAGGAGTGAGACGAGCCTTCCCCTGTGGGAGAAGATCCGGGATGCCAGGCGCCTCATCGACGAGGCAGGCTTTTGCAGCATGCCCTTCCCGACGGGAGGGCTCGGGCGCAGGACCAATTTCTGCATGGCAGACGGAGGAGGCCTTGTCATTACACCGGACGGAGGCCTCTATCCCTGTGAACAGTGCCCCGGGGGAAGCCGCTTCGGAGACATCCGGCAGGGCGTATGCGATGAAGAGGCCCGCAGGGAATTCTGCCGGACGGACCGGATCCGGGAGGAGTGCAGGACCTGCCCCTTCCTGCCGGACTGCACCGGCTTTTCATCCTGTCCCGTGAAGGATGCCCACTGCCGGAAAGTGCGTGAAATGATGATTACGGACGAGCTCAGGCGCCTTACGGACCGGAAGGAAACAGAAAATACAGAGAGGGAAGACGCATTCTGTTAAGGAGATATTTGTGAAACTGAAAAGTGATTTTATAACCCAGGTGATCGGAGACAGACAGTACATGGTGTCTACAGGCGCCAAATCTTTTAAAGGCATGATCAGCAGCAATAAAACCGCCGCCTTTATCGTGGATTGTCTGAAGGAGGAGACGACGGAGGAGGCCATCGTCGATAAGATGTACGCAAAATATGACGCTTCCCGGGAAAAGCTCACCGCCGACGTAAAAAAGGTCCTGGGCATTCTGCGGAGCGTCGGTGCGCTGGAGGAATAAGCATAGGAAAGGGGACGCTTCCCGGGCGGGAGAGCGGAAAAAACTTAAAGAAACAGATCTTAAGCCGGAACAGGCGGCGGGAGGGCATCTCCCTGCGGCCTGGTCCGGCTTTTCTGCGCCCGGAGGAATACAGACACGAAAAAACGGCCGCACTTTCGTGCAGCCGCTTTTTCGTTCGTCCCCTGCTGAATGCCTTCAGTGAGGGGGCTTTTTAAGTTTTCCTTACCAGACTTTTTTTGATCAGGCCTTGCCGGCGGAGCCGAAGATCTCGATCTTGGTCTTGACCATGTCTGTGATTGCCTGTGCGCCGGGAGCCAGGAGCTTACGAGGGTCGAAGCCCTTGCCTGCTCTGTCCTTGCCTGCTTCGATGTAAGCTCTTGTAGCTTCAGCGAAAGCGATCTGGCACTCGGTGTTGACGTTGATCTTTGCTACGCCCTTGGAGATGGCTTCCTTGATCTGATCTTCAGGGATGCCGGAGCCGCCGTGCAGGACCAGAGGCATGTCGCCTACCTTGTCCTTGATGGCCTGCAGAACGTCGAACTGAAGTCCCGGCCATCCTTCGGGATATACGCCGTGGATGTTGCCGATGCCTGCTGCCAGCATTGTGATGCCCAGGTCAGCGATCTTCTTGCACTCGTCGGGATCTGCGCATTCGCCCATGCCGACTACGCCGTCTTCTTCGCCGCCGATGGCGCCGACTTCCGCTTCAAGGGAAAGGCCCTTCTCAGCGCAGACCTTTGCCAGCTCTGCGGTCTTGGCCAGGTTCTCTTCGATGGGAAGAGAGGAGCCGTCGAACATGATGGAAGAGAAGCCTGCTTCGATGCACTTGTAAGCGCCGTTGTATGTGCCGTGATCCAGGTGCAGAGCTACGGGAACGGTGATGCCCTGGTTCTCCATTACGTTGTTAACGATATCAGCGACATTCTTGAAACCGGCCATGTACTTGCCGGCACCTTCGGAGACCTGAACGATGATAGGGGAGTTCATTTCCTGAGCGCCCTTCAGAACAGCCTTTGTCCATTCAAGGTTGTTGAGGTTGATTGCGGGTACTGCATAGTGGCCGGCGACAGCCTTCTGCAGCATTTCTTTTGCGGATACTAATGCCATGTTTGTTTCCTCCTTATTTAAGGTGATTGGTTGATTCGAGGCATACCTGTCCCCAGGCGCCTTTTGTTTTATTATATAGTAGAAATATAAAAAATAAAAGAAAATATTTAACGGATTTTGGACAAACTGCCATGAAACAGGGGCAGTTTATGCCTTTTGTGACTTTGTACCAAATTTATCAGGTCAAATTCGGCTGTTTCTAAAATTGTAAAAAAACGCGGGGAAATCTATAATGAAAACGATTACATTTTGTGAGGGAGACTCTGCCTGACGGGCCCGTTCCGGGCTTTGGGGACGGGATCCCATCCGCATAAAAGAGGAGGAAACGATTCGTATGGAAGTGAATAAGAACTGGGAGCCGGAATTTATCGAGCGTCTGGAAAAACACTATGACGAGATGAAATGGCTCTACGGAGAGATCTACCACAACGACCAGCAGGCCTTCGACTACCTGCTGAAGATGCTCCACGAATACTATGCCGCCAGAACGCCCCTGCTCAAGGAGTGGGACCGGACCAGAATGGCCGATCCCGACTGGGTCAAGGGCAGCAAGGTCCTGGGCATGCTGATGTATACCAACTGCTTTGCGGGCAACCTGCAGGGCGTCATCAGCCATCTGGACTATATCCAGGAATGCGGCGTCAACTACCTGCATCTGATGCCCCTTCTGGAGAGCCCCAAGGACAGAGGCGACGGCGGCTATGCCGTTTCCAACTTCCGCAAGGTCCAGCCCGAGCTGGGCACCATGGAGGATCTGGCGGAGCTGGGCACCGAGTGCCACAGCCGCGGCATGAGCCTCTGCCTTGACTTTGTCATGAACCATACCAGCGAGGACCATCCCTGGGCCAGGAGGGCAAGGGCCGGCGAAAAGGAATATCAGGACAGATATTTCTTCTATGACGACTGGACCATCCCCAACGAGTTCGAAAAGACCGTGCCCCAGGTATTCCCCACCACGGCCCCCGGCAACTTTACCTGGTGCGAGGAAGCGGGCAAGGTGGTCATGACCCAGTTCTATCCCTACCAGTGGGATCTGAACTATGCAAACCCCGTGGTCTTCAACGACATGACGGCCGACATGCTCAATCTCTGCAACCACGGCGTGGACATCGTCCGTCTGGACGCCACCCCTTATATATGGAAGGAACTGGGCACCAACTGCCGCAACCTTCCCAAGGTCCATACCCTGGTCCGCCTGATGCGCATGTGCGCCGAGATCGTATGCCCCGGCACCATGCTGCTGGGCGAGATCGTCATGGAGCCCAAGGAGGTCGTTCCCTATTTCGGCACCCTGGACAAGCCCGAGTGCCATATGATCTACAACGTGACCACCATGGCCTCCATCTGGCACACCGTGGCCACCAAGGACGTACGCCTTCTGCGCCATCAGCTGGATACGGTCTATGAGCTGCCCAGCGACTATACCTTCCTCAACTACCTGCGCTGCCACGACGATATCGGCTGGGGCCTGGACTACAAGTACCTGCGCCAGTTCGGCGTGGAGGAAGTGGCCCACAAGAAATTCCTCAACGACTGGTTCAGAGGCCTGGGCGGCTACGATTCCGACGCCAGGGGCGAACTCTACAACGACGATCCCCGTCTGGGCGACGCAAGGCTCTGCGGCACCACCGCCTCCCTGTGCGGCATCGAGGCGGCCGAGTACGAAAAGAGCGACTGGAAGCTGGAGCGCAGCATTCACCGCGACCTTATGCTCCACGCCCTGATGCTCTGCCAGTCCGGCATCCCGGTCCTTTACAGCGGCGACGAGATCGGCCAGAAGAACGACTACAGCTATCACCTGGATCCCATCAAGTGCGAGGATTCCAGATATATCCACCGCGGCGACTTCGACTGGGAGGAAGCGGAAAAGAGACACGATCCCGACACCAGACAGGGCAAGCTCTTCCAGGGCCTTCTGAAGCTGGAAGAGCTGCGCAGGAACTACGGCGTCTTCGAGGCGGAGGCCAGAGCCTGGACCATCGATACCGGCAACAACCATGTGCTGGGCATCGGCCGCTACAACAAGGGCATGAAGTTCATCGGCCTGTTCAACTTCAGCGAGAGCAGACAGACCGCATGGATCGACGAGGTGGAGGACTATGTCAACCTGGTGACAGGAAAGACCGGCCGGGCCAAGGACTATGTCCTGGAGCCCTTCGAATTCGCATGGCTGATCACAAAGTATGACTTTGCTCCCTCCGACCGCCAGGTCCCCAGACTGGACCGGAACGCCCTGGAAGCAAAGAAGGCCCAAGAGGCGCCGGGGAAGACCAGGACCAGAAAGGCAGCCGCTCCCAAGGCTGTGGTAAAGCCCGCGGCGGAGAAGAAGCCCGCCGCCGAAAAGAAGCCCAGAAAGACTTCCTCCAGAAAGAAAGCGGCCCCGGCGGAAGAAAAGAGCGCCGAATAAACCGAAGCCAGTCAAACAGATCATTTCTTCAGAAGCAGGAACTAGAAGCAGTATGACCATAAAAGAAGTTGCGCAGCTTGCGGGAGTATCCTCTGCTGCCGTCAGCAGATATATCAATGGAGGTTCCCTCAGCGAAGAAAAAAAAGAAAGAGTCCGCAGGGCCATCGAGGAGACGGGCTACCGCCCCAACCTCATGGCCAGGACCATGCGTACGGGCCACGGCGGACAGATCGGAGTGATCGTTCCCAAGATCCATTCCGATTCCGTCAGCCGGGTGACGGCAGGCATTACCCTCCGCCTGTCCCAGGAAAACTACATGACCGTTCTGGGCAATACGGAAGAGGACGCCATGCACCAGATCCGCTACCTGGAAATGATGGAGAACAACCAGGTGGAGGGCGTCATCCTGATGGGCTCCATCCTGAAGCCGGAGATCCTGGAGGCCATCCGCTCCTGCAGGGTCCCCCTGGTGGTAACGGGCCAGAAGGTGGAGGGCGTCGCCTGCATTTATCACGATGATTTTCACGCGGCCAGAGACCTGGCCGCCTTCATGATCCGCAGGGGGCGGAGGCACTTTGCCTATGTGGGCGCCACGGAGGAGGATCCCGCCGTAGGCCTGCACAGGCGCATGGGCGTCCAGGCGGCCCTGCAGGAAGCGGGACTGGATCCCGAAGCCATGCCCCGGGCCATCAGCCGCTTCCACGTGGAGGACGGATACGGGAAGATGAAGGAGCTGCTTTCCCGGGGCACGGAGGTGGACGCCGTCATCGGGGCCACCGACAGGATCGCCCTGGGGGCCATGATGGCCCTGAAGGAGAAGGGCCTGCGGGTCCCGGAGGATGTCAGCGTGGCCGGCATCGGCGACTGCTGGGCGGATACCATCTGCTGTCCCAAAATGTCCACCGTCCGTCTGGACTATCCTTCCTGCGGCCGCATGGCGGCGGACCTGCTCCTTCGGCTGATCCGGAGAGAAGAAGCCGGAGAGGGAAGCCAGCCCAGGCAGGTCATGCTCCCCTATACCATGGTGGACCGGGAGTCCATCGGATGAACGGATGCGCTTTTGTGCGATTTTAATAAAGACGATCCCTCCGGTTTGTCAGGACCTGCGGTATCGGACGGAGGTTTTTGAAAAATCTATGCCTTTTGTACGATATAAAAGGCGAAAAAATGTCACATTGCACAAAAACGAATGGGTAAATTGGTCGTAAAGGCAATTTACAAAGACTAAAAATTAAAATAAAATAAAATGGTGTGAAATCGTTTTCAACCGAGAGGCTGCAAACGGTAAAAACAATATTTCAACCAAGTAAAGGGAGGAAAAACAAATGGCATTAGATTACAGAAAATGCGCCCAGGAGATCTCCGATAATATCGGCGGCGGCGCAAACGTCGTATCTGCTGCTCACTGCGCTACCAGACTTCGTCTTGTCATCGCAGACAACGCGAAAGTCAACAAGGAAGCACTCGAGAACGTCGACGGCGTTAAGGGTATGTTCGAGTCCAACGGCCAGCTCCAGCTGATCATCGGTACCGGCACCGTTAACAAGGTCTACGACGAGTTCCTTTCCATCACAGGCGCATCCGCTGCATCCAAGGAAGATGTCAAGGCCGCAGCAGCAGCCAAGCAGCCCTGGTACATCCGCCTGCTCAAACCCATCGGCGACGTATTCGTCCCGATCCTGCCCGCCATCGTTGCTTCCGGTCTTATGATGGGCCTTGTGGAAGCTCTGGCCAAGATCCCCGGACTGGGCTTCGGCGAGACCGACTGGTTCGCGTTCCTTGATATGGCAGCCAACACCGCATTCGCATATCTGCCCGTTATCGTAGCTGTTTCCGCAGCAAGAGTTTTCGGCGGCAACATCTTCCTCGGCGCCGTTATCGGTCTGATGATGATCCACTCCGCACTGACCAACGGCTGGAACGCCGCCAACGGCTATGACGTATGGTATCTGTTCGGCCACATCAAGATCACCGATTCCTACACACTGGGCCAGATCAACCAGCTGGGCTATCAGGGCCACGTTATCCCCGTCATGCTGGCAGTCCTCTTCATGTCCAAGATCGAAAGCTGGCTGCATAAGCACGTTCCGGAAATGATCGACCTGTTCGTAACTCCTCTGACCACTGTCCTTGTTACCGCACTGGTGACCTTCACCATCATCGGCCCCATCTTCTCCGGTCTTGAAACCATGGTTCTGGCCGGCGCTGAGAAGCTGGTCGCCAACCCCATCGGCTCCTGCATCATGGGTGCTCTGTATCCCGCGACCGTCGTTATGGGTCTGCACCACATGTACAACGTGATCGAGGCCGGCATGCTGGCTTCCAAGGGCCTCAACACCTGGATGCCCATCGCTTCCGCAGCCAACTTCGCACAGTTCGGCGCCTGCCTTGCAGTAGGTCTCAAGTGCAAGAACCAGAAGACAAAGGCTGTTGCCATTCCTTCTTCCCTGTCCGCAGCTCTGGGTATCACTGAGCCTGCTATCTTCGGTGTCAACATGCGCTTCTTCAAGCCCTTCGCAGCAGGCATGGCCGGCGGCGCAGTAGGCGCTCTGGTCGCAGCATTCATGGGCATCGGCGCATCCGCTTACGGCGTAACTGGTATCCCCGGATACCTGACCATCAACAACGCTCTGCTTTACACCATCGTTCTGGCCATCTCCGGCGGCCTTGCATTCGTGATCACGAATGTGATCTGGCATGAAGAAGAGCCCAAGAAGGCAGCTCCCGCTCCGGCTCCCGCTGTAGCAGCTCCCACCAATGCCGTTATCAAGTGCTCTGCCGGTGAAGTCATTGCTCCCGCAGTCGGCACCGTGATCCCCAGAGAAGAGATCCCGGATGCAACCTTCGCTTCCGGCGTCCTGGGCGACGGCGTAGGCATCAACCCCACCGAGGGCGTGATCTTCGCTCCCTATGACGGCACCATCTCCTCCGTTGCGGAGTCCAAGCATGCCATCGGCATCACAGGCCCTGGCGACATGGAACTGCTGATCCACGTAGGCGTTGACACGGTTGCCATGAACGGCGACGGCTTCGCTCCTACCGTAGCCGAAGGCGACCAGGTCAAGAAGGGCCAGGTCATCATGACCTTCGACAGAGCCAAGATCGCAAAGGCAAATCATCCGGACTGCGTCGTCGTTCTGCTGACCAACTCCGATGATTATGACGGTGTTGTCTGCGGCTGATGCCGGCAGGATGTTCGTAAAACGAACATAAAACCGTCGATAAATGAAATTCCGCACTCTGGAGCCGGTCTTCGGAGTGCGGTTTTCATACCTGTCAAAAGTGCCTGCGGCCGGGGCCGGTCCGGCCCTGATTCTGAAAAAAATTCATAATTATTTCACACTGGCACATTCTTTTTTTGTGAGATTGTAGTATAATAATGGCATGCAACTGGGATTCGCAGTGAATCTCGGATAATAAACATATAATGTAAAGGAGAAACAAATGAAAGAAATCAACTTCACAGTTACAGATCCGTTAGGAATTCATGCTCGTCCCGCTGGCATCCTTGTAAAGGAAGCTAAGAAGTTCACCTCCAAGATCACCGTTATCAAGGGCGACAAGAGCTGCGATATGAGAAAGCTCCTTGCTCTGATGGGCCTTGCTGTAAAGCAGAATGATTCTATCGTTGTTCAGGTCGAAGGTGCTGACGAAGATGCATGCGCAGCTGCAATCGAAGCATTCCTGAAAGAGAACTTCTAAATTAAATACTGAATCATAGTACATGAAGCAGAACTGCCTTCGGGCAGCTCTGTTTCTGTATGAAACCATATGAAAGCGGCAAAGCACGAATATATTGAAGTACTCGTTCTTTGCCCGTTTTTATATGCAGGCAGCAGTCAAGTAAAGGGGATCCGGGGCCCGCAGGGCCTGCTTGGGGGGATCCCATAGGAGGATATTAGCTATGCTTGTAGGAAACGGTAAAAGTATTGTCAACGGTATTGCCATCGGCAAGATCAAGATCTACAAAGAGCCCGAAAGAATCATCAACGAAGGTCTGATCGACGATCCCGACGCAGAAGTCACCCGCTATGAGGCGGCTGTGGAGAAGGCCATCGACCAGCAGAACGTTCTGTATGAGAAGGCCGTCAAGGACGCCGGCAAGGACATCGCAGAGGTATTCCTTGTACACGCCATGATGCTGGAAGACGACGATCTGAATGATTCCGTCAAGGAGATCATCACTGGCCAGAAGAGAAGCGCAGAGTATGCCACTCAGCAAGGCTATGCAAACTATGCTCAGATGTTCGCAGACATGGACGATCCTTACATGAAGGCCCGTGCAGCCGACATCATCGACATTCAGGGCATGGTCCTGGACAACCTGCTTGGTCTGGACAGCGCTTCCATGCAGGGCACAGAGCCCTCCATCCTGGTGGCTGACGACTTCGCTCCTTCACAGACAGTCAAGCTGGACAAGTCCCTGCTTCTGGGCATGATCTGCAGAGAAGGCTCCTCCAACTCCCATACCGCTATTCTTGCCCGTTCCATGAACATCCCCGCACTGATGCAGTGTAAGGAAGTGGATGACAGCTGGGACGGCAAGGATGCCATCATCGACGGCAAGAACGGCTGCGTCTACATCGAGCCCGATGCAGACCTGCGCAAGGTCCTGACCGCCCGCCACGAAGAGGATCTGAAGAAGGAAGCTCTTCTTCAGGAACTGAAGGGCAAACCGTCCACCACCATCGACGGCTATGAAGTACACGTTTATGCAAACATCGGCGGCCCTTCCGACGTGGGCGCTGTCAACCAGAACGACGCGGAAGGCGTAGGCCTGTTCCGTTCCGAGTTCGTATATCTCAACAGCAAGGAAGAGCCTTCCGAAGAAGAGCAGTTCGTTGCTTACAAGAGAGTCCTTGAGTCTCTGGCTCCCAAGCTTGTTATCATCCGTACCTGCGATATCGGCGCAGACAAGACCATCGACTACATGAATCTGGACAAGGAAGAGAACCCCGCCCTTGGCTACAGAGCAGTCCGTATCTGCCTGACCAGGAAGCCTTTCTTCAAGAAACAGCTCCGTGCTCTGCTCCGTGCTTCCGCATACGGCCATCTGGGCATCATGTTCCCTATGATCATCTCCGTCCGCGAAGTCCGCGAGTGCAAGGAAATCATGGAAGAGTGCCGTCAGGAACTGATCAAGGAAGGCTACAAGATCGCCGACAACATCCAGATCGGTATCATGGTGGAGACTCCCGCCGCTGTTCTGTGCGCAGACGAGCTGGCTGAAGAAGTCGATTTCTTCTCCCTGGGCACAAACGACCTGACCCAGTACACCTGCGCGATCGACAGACAGAATGCAAAACTGGAGCCCTTCTCCGATACACATCATCCCGCAGTTCTGCGCGCCATCAAGATGACCATCGAAGCCGGTCACAGACATGGCACATGGGTAGGCATCTGCGGCGAGCTGGGCGCTGATACCACTCTGACAGAGACATTCCTCCGCTATGGCGTTGACGAACTTTCCGTTAACCCTAAGAGCGTTCTGCCTCTGAGAAAGGCTATCAGAAGCCTGGATCTGTCCAAGCCCGCTACTGTCATCGGCAAGTAAATAACGGCAGAAAGACCGCCTGATCGGCGGCATAATGAGCTCCGCACGGACCCCCGTGCGGAGCTTTTTTAGGGTAGGGGGGGTTATCGGAGGAGGGACGCCGCGGCTTTCTTCCGGCCCCGGGGAAGGAAAGTTTTCAGGGAAAACATGTCTTCAGGGAAAACATGTCTTCAGGGAAAACATGTCTTCGGGGAAAACATAGAGCCAGCTGGGAAATCCCGCTGAAAGTCTTTCCGCTGAAACCGGCTTTGCCTGAAATTTACTGTCTCACCCTGCATGCGGGGATGCAAAAACGTCTCCGGATATGGTAAGATACCATTTAGCATCGCCCCTTTGGGAAAGCGAAAGAGAAAAGACGGCAGAGAGGAGAAAAGATCATGTACTGCCCCAACTGCAAAAAAGAGATAAAAGACCAGGATGCGGATTTCTGTCCCGTATGCGGAGAAAGACTGGAACTCTATGTCCCCGGAGAGACGGGAAGAAAGAGCTATAAAGAAGAGAAGGAAAAGGGAGGATTTCCCTTTATCATCATCCCCATCCTTCTTGCGGCGGCCCTGATCCTT
>CAMOGQ010000023.1 GCA_946614165.1 uncultured Lachnospiraceae bacterium | reverse complement strand
TCATCTCCTCTGCAAGCCCCATCCATTCAGAAGGAATGGGTGGGGTGATTGACTTTTTCCGTTTCTTTAGGGAGGTATGGTCTCTCGCGCCCGGGCTCCGCCCGCTGGGCCTTCTCAGGCTTCTTCCTCCCCCTTCAGGATCCGGGGATCCACTCCGTTTAAGAACTTTTCCACGCCTTTCCAGTAGGTCTCAGGATCCACGTCGATCCCCTCCACGTGATCCGCCCCGGGGATCCAGAGAAAGGCCTTGGGACAGGCCGCGTTGTTATAAAGCACCGGCATCATGGAAGGCGGGATAAAGCCGTCCTTTTCCCCGTGGATAAAGAGGGTGGGGGTATGGGAGCGCTTTACGGCTTCCTCCGGCGCGGCCCTGTCCAGGTCAAAGCCGGACAGTCTCAGGGCCAGAAGGCGTACGGTCCGAAGCAGGGGCCGTGCGGGAATGGGATGGGGATTGAGATTCAGATAGACATAGGCCGACTCGTCTATGGCGTTGGTATAGGCGGAGTCGGAAATGCAGGCCTTCACGTTTTCCGGCAGCTTTTCCCCGGTGGTCATAAGGACCGTGGCGGCTCCCATGGACATGCCGTGAAGGATGATGACCGCCCTGGGATCCTTTTCCGCGATCTTCCCGATCCAGTGCAGGATGTCCTCCTTTTCCAGAAAGCCCATGCCGATGACGCTGCCGCTGCTCTTTCCGTGTCCCCGCAGTTCGGGGATCAGGACATTCATCCGGTACTTTTCAAAGTAGGGCCTGGCATAGACCCCCATGGTGGCCGCTTCGTTCTTGAAGCCGTGCACGCAGATGACGTAGCGGTGGCACTCCTCCGGCCTTTTCAGATAAAGGGCGTGGAGGCGGAGGCCGTCCTCCAGGGTGCTGTAAACGCTCTCTGCCTCCTTCAGGCGGTTCAGCCATCTGGCTCCCGCCGCGTAGGAGGGCATCTCGTTCTCTTCCTCGTTCTTTACTCCCCGTTCCGCTGTCAGGGATATTTTATACATGTAGGCGGCGGCTCCCAGAAGGACCCCTCCTCCCGTAAGGAGGGCGGACCCCGCAAGGATGCCCGCTGCCTTTGCAGCTTTCCGTGACTTCATCTCCCAGTTCCTCTTCTCAGGCTGCTTTCCTTATCTTCATTTCTTTCTGTCGGGCACGGCCATGCTCACCCATACGGTGATCTCCGAGCTCTCCCGGCTGGCCTCCGTGATCTGCAGGCTGCCGCCCATTCTCCGGATATCCTCCAGGGCCACCAGAAGGCCCTCCCGGACCGGATTGCCCCTGACTTTGCCGGGATCCTGCAGCTCCGCCTCGGAGAAGGCTCTGGCGTCAAAACGCAGGCGGAAGCGCATGTTGACTCTTCCCCTGGAGGGCCAGTCCGACGTATAGGTCAGGACGATCCTGCCTTCCTCCGGCGTGTTGTCCACGGCAAAGTCCAGAAGGGAGGAAAGAGCCGACTGGAGTCTGGGCCTGTCTCCCCTGACCTCTCTGGGATAGTTCTTTCCCGCCTGCATGACCAGGCCGATCCCCCTTCTGGTGCAGCGGGGGCTCTGATAGAGCATGATGCTGCGGACCGCGTCCTGGATCAGGAAGATGCCGGAGGAAAGGCTGTCGGGCTCGATCTCCGTCATGCGGTCGTAGTCCAGGGCCATGTTTTCCCGGACCTTTTCCGCATCCTGGGGGGCAAGTCCCGGGACCAGCTCCAGCTCTTCCAGGGAGGCGGCCCTGACGGCGTCCGCCTTCTCCTTCATTCTGGCTCTCTGGGCGGCCCGGATCAGGCCCGTCTCCAGCTCCTGTCTGCGCTGGGTCTGCTCTTCCCGTCCCTGGGCCAGCTTTTCCTCCAGGGCGCCGATCTTCTCTTCATAAGCCTGCTCTCTCGCAGAGAGGGTATCCTCGAATTCCTTTTCCTTCTCCCGCAGCTGCAGCCTCGCCTCTCTGAGGGCCTTTTCCATAACGGCCAGCTTCCTGGCAGTGTCGGCCTTGTAGGTCCTGTATTCGTTCTTCAGCTCCGTCTCTCTCTGCTCGGCGTTGCGGACCCGGACCTCCATGCGGCGGTCCAGCTCCTCCCGGCTGCTTTCCAGAAGCTTCCTGGTCTTTTCCTTCTCTTCCTCCACCAGCTCTTCCGCCTGCTTTCTGGCGGACTCCACGTCCTCTCTGGCCTGTTCCGTGCGGATCCGGGAGATCATATCCCTGGCTTCCATCTGCTTTTCCATCTCCCGTCTCTGACGGTCCCTGTCCAGATAGAAGAGATAGACCGTTCCGGCTTCTCTTCCCCTTTCCCTGGAGGAGATGAAAAGCTCTGTCCAGAGGGATGTCCCGTCGGGCCGCTCGATCCGGAACATGCCGCAGTCCGGGTCCGCCGCCCTGGTCTCGATATATTCCTCCTCGATCCGCTTCCTGGTGATGTCCGTCATCTCCAGGCCGTAGAGAAGATCCTTTTTCATCTCTTCCCCCAGGGCCGCTGCGGTCATGCCGAACATATCCGACGCCTCGGGGCTCATGTAGAGGAGCCTGGTCTCCTGTTCCCCTCTCTGCAGGACCACGGAGCAGCCGGGCAGGTTCCTCAGGAGCTCCTGGCGGATGTGGAGCTGGCTGTCGAACTGCTCGATGATGGTCTGATAGCCGGAAACGTCCTGGAAGAGGAGCAGGCAGATCCTGCCCTGTCCTTCTGCTTCCTTTCCCTGTCTGACCACGCCCGTGACCTGGCAGGACATGCGCTGGCCGTAGGCGCCCGCAAGGACCGTCCGGACAGAGATATCCCTGCCCTCTCCCGCGCACTCCCGCAGGGACCTTGCAAACTTTTTGTCCTCTCCCTGCAGAACGAAGAAGAAGGGATTGTGGCCGGCCATGGTATCGAATTCCTCCCGGCTGTATTTCAGCTTTTCGGTGAAGAAGTCGTTGGCATAGAGAACGGTGAAGGCATCCTCCCCGCACTCCAGCAGCATAGCGCCGGTCTTGACAGACCCCAGCAGGTCTCTGACCCTGCCCTGAAGGGTCCTGGGGTCCGCTGCGTTGTCCGACATCTGGACGAAGCAGATCCGGGCGTCCTGGTCCCTGCCCCGGATGACCATGGAGCAGCGGATCCCCTGGCTGTCCCCGGCGTCCGCCGGGATCAGGCTGACTTCACAGCTGAGGGCCACCGCGTCCTCCCCGCAGGGATTGGACTTCATGGCGGAGGTCTCTACGTATTTCCTGGAGGCTCCCTCCAGCTTCTGCCCGATCCAGGCAGAGGCTTCTTCCCTGCTCAGGAAATGCTGCATTCCGTCGGGCATGACAAAAAGGGAGTCCTCGGGAAGCATGGCCGCGCAGGCCGCAGGGTCCTTTTCATAGAACCAGTTGTTCAAAAATAATTTTCCGAAATCAATGGGTGTAATCATAAACTCTGTTATACTCTTTTTGTTGAAAACCGACCCGCATACTTAAGGGAGCATGCCATGATCACCATAGTTGCCATAGGAAAAATGAAGGACCGGGCTCTGCAGAGCCTGGAAGCCGAATATAAAAAACGTATTTCGCCCTTCCACAGGACGGAGATCCTGGAGCTGAAGGACGAGGCCAACCGGCATACGGACCGGGAGAGCGAAGTGCGCCTGGTCACGGAAAAGGAAGGGGAAAGGGCCCTGGAAAAGATCCGCCCTTCGGACTTCGTGGTCCTTCTGGACCTTCACGGAAGGGAATGGACCAGCGAGGAGTTCGCGGGCCGCTTCCAGTCCTGGCAGGAGAGCGGAAAGAACATCGTCTTTGTCATCGCCGGGTCCCTGGGCCCCTCTCCCGCTCTGCGCTCAAGGGCCGACGTGTGCTGGAAGCTCTCCTCTTTGACCTTCACCCATCTGATGACCCGGATCATCCTGCTGGAGCAGATCTACCGGGCCTGTATGATCATCCAGGGAAGGCCCTATCACAAGTGATCCTTTTCCTTTTCAAGGGCCTCTGCAGCCAGCTGCCGGTAGAAGAGGGCGTTCCTGCGGTTATCCTCGATCCCCCGGGGTCCGGTCTCCTTTCGGATCCTGGCGGGATTTCCGAAGGCCACGGATCCGTCGGGAACAAAAGTCCCTCCCGTCACCAGGGACCCTGCGCCGATGATGCAGTCCCTGCCGATCACGGCGTCGTTTAAAACGATGGCCCCCATGCCGATCAGGGAGTTGTCTCCCACGGTGCAGCCGTGGAGGATGGCTCCGTGGCCCACCGTGACCCCTTCCCCGATCCGGACCGGATGGCCCGCGTCCACGTGGATCACGGCGTTGTCCTGGATATTGGACCCTCTGCCGATCTCCACTTTGTCCTCGTCTCCCCGGATCACGGCGTTGTACCAGATGCCGCAGCCTTCTCCGATGGTCACGTTTCCGATGACGACGGATCCCCTGGCCAGATACACATCTTTTTCAATCTCTGCCATAGTCGCCCTCTGTCTGCCTTTCGAATTCTTTCTGAATGAGCCGGTTAAGCCGCCTTATGGTCCCTGCCGGGATCTTCAGCACCTCTCTGTCCCAGGTAAGAAGGCCGTTGATCTCCGCTTCCACGTCGGAGGTCTGGGTCAGGACCGAGGCGGAAAGGCCTCTCCTGATGTTGGGCAGGATCTCCGTCCGCATCATCCTTTCATACCCTTGCTCCAGCTCCTTTTCGGTTTTGAAATGCTTATAGCCGTAGACCTTCCGGTCTCCGATGGCGGAGTGTCCTTCCACGTTCAGGGTAATGCCCCCGAATTCCGTAAGGCCGAAGATCCTCTCTTTTGGCGCCGCCTTCAGGCGGCGGAAATAGTTGTGGACGGAATAGAAGTCCCCGCCCCCCTGGTCGAACCAGCCGGAAGCCTGATCGATCAGGCGGTCCGGATCCTTTCTGCGCACATAGTCGGTGACGGCGGCCGCGTCGAACTGGCCCCATCCCTCGTTGAAGGGGACCCAGACGCAGAGGGAGACTGCATTTTTCAGCTCCTCCATGGTCTCGTCCAGTTCCTTCATATAGGCCTCTCTCCCCTTTTCGTCCGTCCTGGACAGGAGGGAGCGGGGCATGTCCCTGGTATGGCGCTGGACCCAGGGCAGGATGGTGGGCAGGTAGGTAACGAAATTCATGTTGTAGGAGGTGCCGCCGTTGATCATATCCTGCCAGACCAGCATGCCCAGTCTGTCGCAGTGGTAATAGAAGCGGGCGCTCTCCACCTTGATATGCTTGCGGATCATGTTGAAGCCCAGGCTCTTCAGGACTTTTATGTCATAGGAAAGGGCTCTGTCGGAGGGCTGGGTCAGAAGGCTTTCGGGCCAGTAGCCCTGGTCCAGAAGGCCGTTCATGTAACAGGGCCTGCCGTTGAGGAAAAAGCGGAGGATCCCCTTACGGTCCCTGCGGCTCTCAAAGCTGCGAAGGGCAAAGTAGCTTTTTACCGTATCTTCTCCCACGGAGATGCTGATCCGGTAAAGGAAGGGGTCTTCGGGGCTCCAGGGGCGGAATCCGGGAAGATCCAGAAGGACCCTTTCTCCGGTCTGAATGACCCTCCGGCTCTCCTGTCCCGAAGGACCTGTGACGGTCACTGCGGCAGAGGCCGCTTCCCCTCCGGAGACTTCCACCAGGATCTCTTCCTTCCTTTCCTCGAAGCGGGGCCGGAAGGAGAGAGACCGGATATGGAGGGCCGGGACCCACTCGGTCCAGACCGTTTTCCAGATGCCGCTCTGGGCGTGGTAGAACATGCCCCCGGGCTCCAGCTTCTGCTTGCCCCGGCCCTGCCAGGAGGTGTCCGTATCGTCCCTGCAGATGACTTCCAGGCTGTTTTCCCCTTCCCTGAGAAGGTCCGTCACGTCCATGGAAAAGGCGGTAAAGCCGCCCTCATGGCTTCCGGCCTCCTTTCCGTTCACCCGCACATGGCACCTCTGGTCCACGGCTCCGAAATGGAGGAGGAGCCTGGCCCCAGGAGAAGGGGGAACGGCCCCAAAGCTGCGCTCATAGTGAAGGAAAGATCCGGGCTCCAGGGTCCTTCCCACCCCCGAAAGGGCCGTTTCCGGCGAAAAGGGCACCAGGATCTTTCCGTCCCATGCATCCGGCCGTCTGTCCTCCCCGGTGATGGCATAGGACCAGATCCCGTTCAGGACCTGATATTCCTCTCTTCTCATCTGGGGCCTCGGATATTCCGGAAGCGGAACGGGGGTATTCTCCGGATGTTCAAAGTCCGCTTCTGTCTTCCATCTGGTATAAAGCTGTTCCATGGCCTTTCCCCTGTCAGCTCAGATAGGTGTTGATATGTACCTTGTCAAAGCAAAGCTCCTCCAGGCTGTGGGGCGCAGGCTCTTCCATGGGCATGCCCAGGGACAGGATGGCCTCCAGGCGGAGATTGGAGGGGAATTTGAGGATCCCCCGGACATAGTCCTCCGCGGTGGTATCCGGAATCAGGGCTTCCCGCAGCCTTCCCTGGATCCAGCAGGAGCCCACTCCCAGGGAGGAGGCCATCAGGTGCATGGAAGCCATGACGATGCTGCAGTCCTCCGTCCATACGTCGCTCTTCTCTTCGTCCCCCAGAACCGCTATGGCCGCGTCGGCTCCGGCCAGCATCCTGGCGGCGCCCTTTCTGCAGCCGGAGAGGCTGATCAGGGTCTGGCGGTCTCTTATGACGATCAGCTCGAAGCTCTTCCTCCCTCTGGAGGAGGGGGCGGCAAGGCCTGCCTCGATGATCAGGTTCAGGCTCTCCATGGGGACCTTCTCCCCGGAATATTCCCTGACGCTGCGCCTTGCCAGCATGATATCCAGCAGTCTGTTCTCACTCATAGATCTGTCCTTCCTTCTGAATTCCGAAATGGGCGATGCCGGGCATCTGCATGTAAAGGAACTGGCCCGTGCAGAGCTCCTTTCCCTCTTCGCCTGTCACGGCGCAGTCCACCCAGATCAGTTTCTTCCCGTCCTTGCGGACAGAGGCCCTGCAGGTAAGAAGTCCTCCCACGGCGGGCCGCAGGAAGCTTACGCTGGACTGGACCGTGGCCCCGCCTCCTCCGTAGGAAGCGCCCGCCACCCCCGAGATGGTGTCGCACAGGGTGTAAAGGACGCCCCCGTGGGCATTGTTCATGGGATTCTTATGCTTTTCCGTCAGCATCAGGGTCCCCTCCGCATGGCCGGGCTCCAGCTTTGTCAGACGGATCCCCACGTCCCGGGCAAAGCCCGTTCCGTTCACCAGGCCCGAAGCCCTCTCCCAGTTCATCTCCTCCAGGGTCTTTTCCATAAATAACCTCTTTCCCGTTTTATCCCCACTATCATAGCATAAAGCAAAGACAGGAGGAAACTCTCAGTTATCCCTCCTGTCCTGTATGCCGGATGCCTGTCCGGACCTGTCCTACCTGGGCCTGCGGTTCAGTCTTCTCCAGACCCTGATCAGATCCTCCGCCGCCTTTTCGGCTTCCTGCTGGGCCTTTACCTCAGCCTCAGCCCTGGCAGCGTAGACGTCCTTCAGATAGTCATCCATGAAGTAGCCGTCGCCATAGGTGTCGCCGTTGACTTTGAAGGTATCGTGATACTCGTCGGGATTGCGGCGGATCAGGCAGATCAGCGTCCTGCCCCGGTTGAATTCCACCTGGTTCCCGTAGTCATCGGTATAGCTGTAGGGGGTATGCTCATCCTTCTTGTCCCAGAAGATGCGGATCATCTTTCCCCGGGTAATATAATAGCCTCCTCCGCTCTCGAAGCAGTTGAACATGAGGCGGTTGGAATCTCTGGGATCCGCCCAGACTTTCAGTACGATGATGTTGGTAAAGGTAAGCTGGGTCCCGGTATTGCCGTCCCTCTGGGGGGCGCCGTAGATCTCCCTGTAATAGAGATGGTCCTCCGGGTTATAGATCAGGCGGGGCCTGTCCACGGGAAAGCTTCCCGCGAAGTCCACGTCGGTGGCCTCCACCACTCTGTCGTATTCGTCCAGACGGTTGACCTTCTTCTCCGTGGAGACGAAGTTCAGGTGCCTGCCGGAATCGTACTCGGGCCGCCTGGTAAAGGAAAAGCCGCCCAGCTCAAAGGCCCTTTTGATCCTGTCGGCGCTGGTATAGGCCGTATGCTCCGAAAGGCTTCCCGCGGGAATGCGGAAGTAGGCGCCGTAGCTGGGGCCCATGATGCCGTCCACGCCGTTGATGTTGTCCACGTAGTCCCTGGTGGTCCAGGCGGATACGGATCCGGGCGGGCCCCCGTAATGGACATATACGGGATCGAATTCCAGGGAGACCTTCAGGTAGTAGTCGCGGGTGGACCGGATGTTGCCGATCAGGTCCAGGTCCTGCCAGTTGGTGATCAGGCCCATCTGCCGGCTCATGTCGCCTTCTTCCATGAATTCATACATGATGTCGATCCGGTCCAGTCCGTACTGGGGCTGGGCCTGGCGGTCGATGGGATACATGACGGCGATGGGGCGCCGGTTCATCTCTTCTTCGGTCTTTACCTTTTTGCCGGTCAGAACGTTGCGGAAGACCGGATCGGGTTCCGGCTCGGGTTCGGGTTCCGGCTCGGGTTCGGGTTCGGGTTCCGGCTCGGGTTCCGGCTCGGGTTCGGGCTCCGGCTCCGCGGGAGCTTCCGGAATCTCTTCTTCCTTCTCCTCTTCTCCGGGCAGGGCCTGGACCTCTTCCTCCTCCATGATGGGGAGCTTGGCCTCCCTGCCGCAGGCATATAACAGAGCCGTGCAAAGGCACAGCAGGAGCACTGTGGTGAGTTTTTTCTTCATATGGTTCCTCCGGGCGTTCTGCTCTGACCATTATACGCTATCCGGCCCCATACCGCAAACACAAACGCCGCCCGGCAGGGGCCCCCGGGGCAGGGAAAAAGCCGGAATACGCAGAAAATGCCGCCGGAAAAACCGGCGGCATCAGTGTGTCCTTTTTCTGACAGGCCCTGCGGGGCCTTTTTTCTCTTTACATGAGGGAAGCCTTGGGCGCTTCTTCCTCCGCGGAGGATGCGCTTTCCGCCAGGGCCTCTTCTTCCTCTGCGTTCAGTCCCAGATCCTCTCTGAGCTGGGCCTGAAGACCGGGGTTGTTGAGCAGCATTTCCGCGCTGACCAGTCTTACGCAGACCGTAAAGAGATCCGCCGCCACGGCCAGATCCTCCAGGGAAGGATAGGTGGGGGCGATCCGGATGTTGGTGTCCATAGGGTCCTTGCCATAGGGCCATGTGGCGCCTGCCTTGGTCATCTTGACGCCGCATCTCTTGCAGGCGGAGACCACCTGCTTTGCGCAGCCGGGCAGGGTGTCGAAGCCGATGAAATAGCCGCCGTTGGGCTTTGTCCAGGAGGCGATGTGCAGATCGCCCAGGTTCTTTTCCAGGGTATGCTCCACCAGTTCGAACTTGGGACGCAGGATATAGGCGTGCTTGGTCATGTGGACCGTCAGGCCGTGGATATCCTTGAAGAAGCGGTAATGCCTCAGCTGGTTGACCTTGTCGTGGCCGATGGTCTGGATCCGCATCTGCTCTCTTATGTCCTCCAGGTTGTTGGGGGAGGAGGCCAGGGCGGCCACGCCGCTTCCGGGGAAGGTGATCTTGGAGGTGGAAGCGAATTTATAGACCATGTCGGGGTTGCCGGCCTTCTTGCATTCCGCCAGGATCTCGATCAGGTGGTCCTGGTTCTCGTCGTAGAGGTGGTGGACACCGTAGGCGTTGTCCCAGAAAATGCGGAAGTCCCTGGCTGCGGGCTTAAGGCGCGCAAAACGCCTGACCGTAAGGTCCGAATAGGAATAGCCCTGGGGATTGGAATACTTGGGAACGCACCAGATGCCCTTGATGGCCTCATCCTCGGACACCAGCTTTTCCACCATGTCCATGTCGGGGCCGGTGGGGGTCATGGGGACCGGGATCATCTCGATGCCGAAATACTCCGTAATGGCAAAGTGTCTGTCATAGCCGGGGGAAGGGCAGAGGAACTTTACCTTGTCCAGCTTGCACCAGGGGGTGCTGCCCATGATGCCGTGGGTCATGGCCCTGGAGATGGTATCGTACATGACGTTCAGGGAAGAGTTGCCGTAGAGGATGATGTTGTCGGGATGGTTCTCCATCATGTCGGAGATGATCTCCTTGCACTCCGCAATGCCCTCCAGTACGCCGTAGTTCCGGCAGTCCGTGCCGTCCTCGCAGTACATGTCGGAGTTCGAGGAAAGAACGTCCATCATGGCCATGGAAAGATCCAGCTGCTCACGGCAGGGCTTGCCGCGGCTCATGTCCAGATTCAGTTCCATCCTCTGGTACCTGCGGTACTCTCTCCGCATCTTTTCCTCTTCTGCCTTCAGTTCCTCACGCGTCATTACAAGGTATGATTTCAACGCTGCTTTCTCCCTTCTGCTGTATTTGTATACACGAATACCCCGTCCTTCTTCACGAAAGCATTATATACGCAGTCATTTTGCTATGCAAGAAAAAATCAGCAAATAAAGCGGGAAAAAGGGCGGAAATCAGCTGTTTCTGACAAAGGACTCCTGGAGAGCGGGGACCGTCTGCATGAAAAAGGCGCCGACGCCCTCCGTCATGCTGTGGTCGCCCACGTCCTTTACGGGCAGAACCTCCGCCGCCCAGGCGGCCCTGCTGCCGGCCAGGAAGTAGATGCAGCCGTTGTCCAGGATGCTGACAAAGACCAGGGCGCAGAAATCCAGCCTGTGGTCCCTTGTATATTCCTCCAGCTCTTCCTGGATCCTTTCGGGGTCCTGGGTCATAAAGGACCTGTCCGGGATCAGGACCCTGGCCAGGCGGACCCTGTACTCGCCGAAGTCATAGTACCTTGCGTAGAGATTCAGAAGGGTCTCCGCCGTTTTCCCCTCCAGGTCCCAGCTGACGGAGAACATCTCTCTGGCAAAGTCTTCCAGGTCCAGGTCGGCCAGGGCCGCCAGGATGTTGCAGGTCCGGATGTCCCTTTCCGTGGTCAGGGGGCTCTGCAGGTTCAGGGTGCAGGAAAGGATCCCTCCCAGCATCAGGCCAGCCAGGGCCGGAGGGATGGTCATGCCGTTTTCCCGGTACATGGTGGCGATGATGGTGGTGGTGGCCCCCACGGTCTCGTTCCTGAGATGGATGGGGCCGGGGGTGGAGAAATCCCGGATCCTGTGATGGTCGATCACCTCCAGGATCTCGGCCCTTTCCACGCTGGGGACCGACTGGGAGAACTCGTTGTGGTCCACCAGGATCAGCCGCCGGTTCCTGTAGTTCATCAGATGGTAGCGGGTGGCATAGCCGGTGAGGCGTTTGTCCGCGTTGACCACGGGGAAGGTCCGGAACCTGGTCCTGGAGCTCTTTTTCAGGGCATCATCGGCAAATTCGCGGCCGTAAAAGCTGGTGACGGTGGTCTGCATGATCATGGAAACGGGCGGGGCCAGGAAAATATAGCGGGAGGTATTGGTGGCGCCGCAGCCGGAGATGATCACCGGGCAGTGACAGGCCCTGGCCGCTTCCAGCACATCGGAATCGATCTTTTTGGCCCAGACCACGATCAGAAGGCCCGCTCCCTTCTCGATCAGCTGTTCCTGGACCTTTTCCTCGTTTCCCACGATGACGATCCGGTTCTTCACTTCGTAGCTGCGAAGGCTCTTTTTGGTGGCGGCCGTCACGATGGACACCTTGCCGTTGAGCTCCATCAGAGAGTCGTCATAGACGATCACCCCGTTCACGGCCCTGGCAAAAAAGGATGCGGGCGTATCCTTCAGAAGGGAGGCGCTGGTCAGGGTATCCGTCAGGGACAGTCTGGATATATCCGACCGGGAGACCCAGCCCCGGATCCTCCATTCCCCGTCCGTAACGGCCAGGGCTTCCCGCCCGTTCTCGTCCATGGTCCGGACCGCCTCCAGAAGAGAGGTGTCTTCGGAAATGGAGATAGGGGAATCCAGCTCCATCTGGTCCAGGCGGACCCTGGCATCGTCCAAAAGCTCCGGCTCCTCGAAGCCGAACTTTTTTAAGAGGAACCTGGTCTCGGGATTGAGCTGGCCCTGGACGGCAGGCACGGCATCAAAGCCCAGGGCCTTCTTGTAGGCCGCATAGGCGATGGCGGAAGCTACGCAGTCCGTATCCGGCTGCCTGTGCCCTACCACATATATCGTCTGATCGTTCATAGCATCTCTCCTTCTGCCTCATCTTCAGGAGCACCCGGGGCCTTCCCCGCCTTTTTCCCTCTGCCGCAGCCTCTTTTTTGCTGCGGAGTTGTATCTGTATAAAAAAATGTATTATACTTAGGAGAAAAAATCAACAAATGTGCCTGTCTGTGTCCTGCACTGGATCGTATACAAAAAAGAAAGGAGCCTGTATGGCGAAAAACGCTTCTCCTTCTGACAAACGGACAGCCGTCATTATAAGAACATCCCTCATAGGCATTGGGGCCAACGCGGCCCTGGCCGCCTTCAAGGCGGTCATAGGTCTCATGACCCACTCCATTGCCATTACCCTGGATGCCGTCAACAATCTCTCCGACGCCCTTTCCTCCATCATTACCATTGCCGGGACCCGGCTGGCCGGAAAGCCTGCCGACAGAAAGCATCCCATGGGCCACGGAAGGACCGAATACCTGACGGCCACCATCATATCCGCCATCGTTCTCTACGCCGGCATCGCCAGCCTGGTGGAATCCATCAGGAAGATCCTCTCGCCCCAGGAGCCCGCCTATACCCTCCCCTCCCTTGTGATCATAGGAGCGGCGGTGGCGGTCAAGC
This sequence comes from uncultured Lachnospiraceae bacterium, assembly GCA_946614165.1. GTDB lineage: Bacteria > Bacillota > Clostridia > Lachnospirales > Lachnospiraceae > CAG-791. Next base: position 22,380 of record CAMOGQ010000023.1, on the reverse strand, counting down.
TGGTCCTGGGCTCCTACGTAAAGAAGGTGGGCATGCAGGTCCGGTCCGACTCCCTGGTGGCCTCGGGCCTGGACGCCAGAAACGACGCCGTCATATCCGCCTCCACCCTGGCGGCCGCCCTGCTCTTTCTCATCTTCCGCATTTCCCTGGAAGCCTGGCTGGGGGCCGTGATCAGCCTGGTCATCATCCGGTCCGGCTGGGGCATGCTGCAGGAGACCCTGAGCGATATCCTGGGCCGGCGGGTGGACGCGCAGATCACCCGGGACATACGGGAGACGGTCAACCGCTTCCCCCAGGTCATGGGCACCTATGACCTGACCCTCCACAACTACGGCCCGGACCGTCTGATGGGGTCCCTGCACGTGGAGGTCCCCGAAAACATGAAGGCCAGCGAGATCGACGAACTGACCAGACAGATCCAGCGGGCCGTCTATGAAGGCCACGGCGTCCTGATCGAGGCCGTGGGCATCTATTCCTACAACCTCGACGACTCTGCCGCGGACATCCGCAGGGAGATCACGGAACTGGTCATGGAGCACGAGCATGTGCTGCAGATGCACGGCTTTTACGTGGACACAGAGAAAAAGGCCATCCGGTTCGATATCGTTCTGGATTTCGCCAGGGAACGGTCCGCCGTATATGACCACATAGCCAGCGAGATCCGGGAAAAGTATCCCGACTACACCTTCCAGATCATCATGGATACGGATTTCAGCGACTGAAAAGGAAAAGGACAAAGACATGACAGCTAAAAAGAAGAAAAAGAAAAAAGGCGGCCTCCTGTCGGCCGTCGGCATCCTTCTGATCCTGGCGGCCCTGGGCCTGACGGCCTACAACCTCTGGGACGGCCTGCGGGCGGGCCAGGAGAGCATGGCCATCGAGAGGAAGATCGCGGCCCAGATGCCGGAGACCATCGTGGAGGCCCACGAGCCCCAGGCCATGGAGGAAGTGGACCTGACCATGCCGGTCTTCGAGATCGACGGCTACAAATACGTGGGGGTGATCGAGATCCCCTCCCTGAAGATCTCCCTGCCCGTCATGGACAGCTGGGACGAGAACCGGCTGCGGATCGCGGCCTGTCTCTACTGGGGCAACTACAAGACCGACGACATGGTCATCTGCGCCCACAACTATATCCAGTTCTTTGCCCCCATCCGCGGCATCGACATGGGTGCGGACGTATATTTCATCAGCGCGGACGGCGTGGCCTACCACTATAAGGTCACCAACCGGGAGACCCTCCGCCCCACCGCCGTGGAGCAGATGGTCACCAACACCGTCCAGGCACCCGACGGGCAGGAGGTCCGGGACTGGGATCTCACCCTCTTTACCTGCTTCCCCGGCGGCGCCACAAGATGCGCGGTCCGCTGCGCCAGGGTAAAGAGCGACAGCGAGTAGAAAAAAGGCAGAGCCCGGATCACGGTAATCCGGCCCTGCCTTTTTTGTTCTGTTTTTGCGGTCCGCATATCTCCTAGCGGATCTCTCCTGTCTTCTCAAAGCCGTTTTTCATATCAAAGGCAAGGATCCTGCTTCCCCCTGCCAGGTAGAAGGTATCCCCTATATAGAGGCCTCTTGCTCCGTAGGGAATGCCGCACTCCTCCAGATCCAGGGAAGCCAGCTTTTCAAACTTCCCGTCTTCAAAGGCAAAGACATGGTACTCGTTCTTCCAGTGCCATGCATCCTCCTCTTCTTCCGTCTCCCGGCCGGCTTCAAAGCCGATCAGGTTCCTGGAGGGATCCACCAGCAGCATGCGGTAGTCATAGAGGCCGTCGCACTGCCAGTAGTTCTTCATGGGAAGGGTGGAGAGTTCGCTCACGTCCGCAGGGTCCGAAATATCAAACATGGAAAGCTTAAGGCCCAGGATCTCGCCGTCCTTTTCGTCCGCGTCCCAGCCTATGCCCAGAAGGGTGTCCTCCCCCCAGAAATGGAGATAGTCGGAAAAGCCGGGGATCTTCAGCTCTCCCAGAAGCCTGGGATCTTCCGGATCCGACAGGTCCACGGAAAAGAGGGGGTCCGTATTGCGGAAGGTGACCAGGTAGAGGATGTCGTCCAGGAACCTGGCGCTCTGTATTTCCTCTCCCGGGGCCAGGCCCGTCAGGCTCCCGATGAGGACCATGTCCTCATCAAAGATGTAGACCCCGCTGGAGACATTTGTCTCTGTCCTTCCGGTCACGGCGGCCCTGAGGAAGCCGTCCGAAGACTGGTCGATGGAGAAGGAGGACTCCAGGGTGCCGGGCACGGTGGCCGCGGCAGAGGGGGTGATCCTGCCCCTGTCATAGGATACCTTCACAAGGTCCGTGACGGTCCTTCCGCCCGTCCAGGAGGGGATCTCCAGGTAGAGGGCGTTTTCCGAAACGTAGTAGTCCGATGTCCAGCCCATGAAGACCTTGGCGTCCACCGCTTCTTCGGGGGCCTTCAGGTCCATGCCGGTCACCGTAAGGGCCTGCATGCAGTTGGCGGCCGGCGGGCAGTAGATGGACCCTGCGGGGACCGGGATCCCGTTCACCTTGGGAATGACCCGGTCCGCGAAGGTCTCTTCCTCGTACCGCTCCTCCAGAGCCGTGAAAAAGGGCCTGTCGGTGGTGGTCAGGATATAGGCAAAGCCGTCATTGAAACGGGCTGTCCTGTAGTAGCCGTCCAGCTTCAGTCTTCCCTTTTCCACGGGATTTTCCCTGTCGGAAAGGTCATAGCTGATCACATGGGTCTCATCCACGCTCTCCAGGCGGAAGGTATCCGCCTGGTCCGCCTGGGACATGGAGGTCTTGTAGTAGGAAGCCATAAGGATCAGCTGATCTCCCTGCAGGTAGAACTCCCGGATGCTGCCGCTCCCCAGATCCGGCCGGATCTGGGAGACCCTTTCCAGTTCCCCTCCGCTGGCAGAGGTGATCAGGATCCCGGTCTCGTCGTCGCTCAGGGTATAGATATAGGATCCGTCGGTCAGGGCCACGTCGCTCTCGCCGACCCCCTCCTCCCGGACGTTGGTTTCGGAAAAGCCTCCGCCGGCGGCCGCCTCCGAAGACTCTGCCGCTGCCTCCTCTTTGGGGACCGCTGAAGCGTCCGTCACCCCGTTGGTGACCAGAAGGGCTTCCCGGCCTGTCCTTAAGGCTTTATAGATCTCCTCATAGTCCCCGGCAGGAGTCAGATAATCCGCCTTTGCAGGCGCCTCCTTTGCCTGCTCCTTCGCTTCCGTTTCTGCCTCGGCAGGGCTTTCAAAGACCTCCGCCGCCTCTTCCGCCATGGCCCCTCCGGCCTGGGAGCTTCCCATACGCATCCCTCTCCAGAAACGGACTCCCGTAAAGAGCAGGATCCCCGCCGCCAGAAGGGAGAGGGCGCTGATCAGGGCCCTTTTCCGGCCTTTTTCCGTGCTCCTTAATCGGATCTCTTCCATATCCGCGACCTTTTCCTCTTCCGGAAGGATCTCCTCCATGAGGGGCACGTCCGGATCGTCCTTATAGGCTTCCCGGATCCGGCTCCCATTTGCTTCCAGCATCTGCCGGACCGCTTCCGGGCTCAGGGATTCGGGCACCCCCGCGGATGCGCTCTCTTCTTTTATTTTTCTGATCATATCGTCGCTTTTCATCGTATGTTTCCTTTCCCTGTCAGGCAGCTTTTCAGGACCCCTGGCTCTTTCGCAGCCGTTCCAGGGCCCTGTGCTCCCTGGACCGGACCGTTGCCGGGTTCATATTCAGGATCCGGCCGATCTCATGGCTCTTGTAGCCGCCGAATACATGGAGGCAGATGATCTCTCTCTCCTCCCCGGTCAGCCGGTCCATGGCCTCCCGGAGCATGCTCTCCTCCGTAAAGTCTCCTCCCGGATCCGGCATCTGCTCGTCCAGCTCCCCGGTCCTGTTCAGGTAGGCCGCCCGCTGGTTCCTGCATTTGTTGGACAGGATCCTGAAGATCCATGCCCGGAAGGCCTCCGCGCTTTTCAGCTGGCCGATCTGGGCATAGGCCGCCATTACGGTCTCCGATACCACGTCCTCCGCATCTTCCTTCTGTCCCAGCATGTAGAGGGCATACCGGTACAGGTCTTTATAGACCATCTCGTACAGGGAGGCAAAGGCCTCCGGATCTCCGCTTCTGGCTCTTTCCACCAGAAGGGACATATCTTCTCTTGTTTTCAATCCGCTCCTCCAAGGAGACTCTCTCCCGAAACTTAAGTCTCTGTAAAATAAGTATGCAGCCGCCGGGGATTTGTTGCATCCGCCCCGCCTTTTTTGCGGCTCCTTCTTCCATTATACATGCTTTGTCCCACCTTTTGCCCCTCTCTTTGGCCTTATGGGAAAGCCTCTTTCCCTGTCTGGCCTTAAAAAATTTTACTGTTCTGGCACTTTTTTCAAGGCCTGTTTTCATGTATAACACTGATAACAAAAAGAAACACATTCACTGTCCTTCCCGGAAGCTGCTAATGCGCCGGGGGGACCTTTCAGATAAAGGAGCGCCTTATGAATCACATTCCTTCCGCAGCCGCAAGGAGCGGCCTTGAAGCCAGTTCCGAGGCCACAAGAAAGCTGGTCTTTGCCGGGGTCTTCGCAGCCCTTACCTATGTTGTCTTTACCTTCCTTTCCATTCCCATCCCCACCATCGGGGGAAGCAAGGTCACGGTCCATCTGGGCAACGCCTTCGCCGCCCTGGGAGCCCTTCTGATCGGCTCCTTCTACGGCGGAATCGGCGGCGCCGTCGGCCTGACCATCGCCGATCTCCTGGATCCCGTATACCTGGTCCAGGCTCCCGTCACCTTCTTCATCAAGCTGGCCATGGGCGCCCTGGTAGGCTTTATCGCCCACCGTATGGGCCATATCACCACAGAGCGCGATCATGCAAGGATCCTTAAGTGGGTCACCGCCGCCGTTATGGCCGGCATGATCTTCAACGCCCTGGTGGATCCCACCGTCCGCTACTTCTACAAGATCCTGGTCCTGGGAAAGCCCGCCGCGGAGGTCAGCTTCGCCATCAACTTCGGCGTGACCCTGATCAATTCCGTGGTCTCCACCTTCGTGGCCGTGATCCTCTACATGTCCATGCGGATCCCTCTGAAGAAGGCAGGTCTTTTCTTTACCTTTTAATGCCGGAGGCCGCAGGGCACATAGACCGGACCTCTGAAAATGACAGGGCCCTCTGCAAAAGTTCGCTTTTGCAGAGGGCCCTGTTTTTTTTCTGTTTCATTATTTTCCTGTTTTCATATTTTTCTTATCTTCCTGACTTCTGATTGTCCTGTCTCCGTGACGGCAGCCTTTATAGGATCTCCCTCAGCTCCGCCCGGCTCTGGGTCACCCGGAAGGGCGTCCTCTTTTCCACCGCCTCTCTGCAGAGGTCCAGGGTCTCCTGAATCTTAAGCCGCATGGCTTCCAGCCCCTCCGCCACCAGAGGATCCTCTGTCCTGACATGAAGGATGACGGCATCCCCCGTCACTTCCACTTTTCTGCAGGCCCTGGTCCTTTTATAGTAAAAGATCTGGTCCGGGCTCTCAAAGCTTTCCACGTCAAAGAGCAGGTCCGAGCTTCGAAGGGATGTCACGTCGATCTCGTCCGCAAGATAGGGCAGGCAGATCCTGCTGCCCCCGGGGACCCGGAAATCCGAAGGAAACTCCCGGGCATCGAACAGGTCCGCTTTCCTGTGTCCCCTTACCACCTGCTTTACCGCAAAGAGGTGGTAAGGGGACGGCAGGTCCAGAAAGGGCGCGTATCGGTCGATGAGAAGGGCGCTGAACTCCTGGTGGAAGTCCCGGATGATCCTGTCCCTGGGCACCTCCCCTTCCGCCCGGAAATACGCTTCCAGGTCAAGGCGGGGGGCAAAGAGGTCGAACTCTTCGGAAGAGATCCCCATGCCGGCGTCGTGGAGGCAGCAGGCCATAAGGAGCACATACAGCTCATCCGCGTTCAGGGAGAGGATCTGGTCCTTCCCCGCCAGGAGGTTGCAGTATTCGATGACTCCCATGCTGTGGAGGCCGGAATGATCGTTGTATTCGGGAAAATAGCGCTTGTAGCGAAAGAGCATGTTCCAGGCTGCAAGGACCGTGTCCGTGAACCGTCTGTGCAGGTCCGGATCCAGCTCCCGCAGTCTTTTTTCCATGCCGAAGCAGACCTGGTCCTCCATCCGTGCTCCTTTCTCAGGCAAGCTCGTCCAGGGTCGATCCGTAGGGCGGCAGGAATTCCTCCATGAAGGTCCTTACCTCGGGAAGCTCCCGGGCCAGCTGGTCCAGGATCTTCTCCGTGGACTGCCTGGCGGTCCTGAATTCCCTGTTGCCCGCGTTCTCCTCCTCGATGCACTTGATCAGGGCGGAAAGCTTGTCCGCCGCCTTGACAAGGCGCCGCATGTAGATCTCGTTCTCATCCTCCCTGCTGCCGTGGAAGATCTCCTCATAGACAGGGCGGAGGTCCTCCGGCAGCCTCTCCAGCAGGTGGTCTTCGGCCGCGGCCTCCACCTCCCTGTAGGCGTTTCGGATCTGCCCGTTGTAGTACTTGACCGGGGTGGGCATGTCCCCCGTGATGATCTCGGAGGCATCGTGATAGATGCCGATCAGGGCCGCCCGGTCCGCGTCAAGGTGCTTCCCGAAACGGACGCTGCCGATGGTGCAGAGGGCGTGGGCGATCATGCCCACTTCCATGGAATGCTCGCTCAGGTTCTCCTCCCTGGCGTTCCGCATAAGGGCCCAGCGCTCAATGTATTTCATTCTTGCGATGGTGGCAAAAAAACTGTAGGTCGTCAAAGCAGTATTCCTTCCTGTGCCGGGGCTTTCCCGGCATGTTTTGTCTTTATGAAAATGCGGGTCATATCTCCCAGCCTGCCAGGTAGGAGATCCCGTAAAGGAGCATGGTCAGGACCGCGCCCGAAATAAGGCCCCCCAGGTGGCCCATGCTGTCGATCCCCATGCTGGTCATGCTCTGGTAGATGCACAGGACCAGCATAAAGGCCATCCGCTGGATGGAGAGGCCCCTGAAGCGTCCCCTGTGGAGAAGGATCAGGACCGCCAGAGAGCCCATCAGGCCGTAGATGGCCCCGGAGGCCCCGGCGGAAACATACATATCCCCCGTCACGACGCAGCTGTACATGGACAGGGCCGCTCCCAGGATGCCGCTTCCCAGGTAGACCCCCGCATAGCGGGCGGATCCCAGGGCTTCCTCTACCCACTTGCCCAGGAAATAAAGGATGAGCATGTTGTTGAAGAGGTGGGAGACGTCGAAATGGAGGAAGGTGCTGGTGATCAGCCGCCACCATTCTCCCCTGTCAATGATCAGGGGAGGGTACATGCCTCCCACCGATACCATGTAACGGCTCTGGGACAGGTCTCCCCGGATGGACAGGACCGCATAGGTCAGGACGTTGATCAGGACCAGGCCTATGGTCACGAAATGCTTTTTCTGTCCCAGGAAGATCCACTGCAGCTCTTCCTTGAGGCTCCATCCGCTCTTCCTTCTCTGGAAGTTGTAGCCGTTGAAGTTCTGCCTTCCGGCTTCCTTCTCCTCTTCTTCCTCCGGAGCGGACGCTCTTTCCATGTGCAGCCTTTCGGCCACGCCCCGCATGCCGTCAAAATCGGAGGGCTGGTTCTCATAAAGGATCAGCTTATCCTCTCTTTCGTCCACGATCCAGCAGTAGGGGTTTTCCATGCTCAGGGGCCTGGCCCTTTCGGGGTCAGGGGTAAAGATCACCACCAGGATCCGGTCCTGGTCGATGGGCATGCCGAAATACTCCCTGATCTTTGCCCGGATCAGGGGGATCTGGCCGCCGGCTACGGAATAGTCTCTCCGGTAATCGACGCAGATCACGGCCCGCCTTGCGCTGCGTTTATTCTCCTCATCGCCGTCCGGAAGAATAAAGGTATGGACCCAATCCGGCCGGCTTTTCAGCCGCAAATATCCTTTTTGCCCCAGGGCTTCTTCAAATCGGTCGATCATATCTGATAGTTCCCATGTCTTTTTCTTCCGTCAGTCCCGCCTTGTCCTGACTTCCAGATGCCGGTGGTCCTTCTCCAGGTCCCTGCGGATGCTTTCCACGTAGGCGCCGTAGCCGGTCCCGGGCACCCTGTTCCACAGGTCCATCCCTTCCCCGACGGCGTCAAAGTCCAGAGGTTCTCCCCGGAAATAGGCCGAGGTGATCCGGACCATGGCTTCTGTCATTGTTTTCTTTTCCGCCTCCGAAAAGCCCTCCAGCTGATCGGCCCGGGCCCTGGCCTGCCTTTCCATGGTCTCCTCGAAAAAGGTCCGGGACCAGTTTTCAAAGTCCAGGAGGCGGGGATCCTCCGATCCCTTCTCCCTGGCCCAGGCAGACACATCCAGGTCCCTGGTCCCGTAGGTCAGGCCCTCCTCATCCACCGTGATCAGGCCGTAGTGGTGAGGGTAGACCGTCAGGGAAGAGGTGGCCATATCCGGCACCCCGCAGTCCTCCTCCAGATGCTGCATGTGCATGTGGCCGCTCAGGTTCAGCAGGACTCCGTACTTTTCGTAAAGGGCCGCCGCCCGGGAGGCGTTGTCTATGACCACGCCCCGGAAGTAGGCCTTGTTATGAATATACAGGTTCTGGTGGCTGACGGCAATGACCCGGTCTCCCTTCCTGCCGGCCCCGGAAAGGACTTCCTCCAGCCAGGGGAAGGAGGCTTCCGGCAGGGCGTTTTCCGCTCCCGAGTTGGTATCCAGCATCAGGATCAGCAGATCCTCCCCGGCCCTCCAGGTATAGGAGCCGGAAAGGGGGTCCCTGGACTCGGCTTCGTCCGGTCCGAAGTCCCGGTAGATCCTCCGGAACAGTTCCGCGTCCGGGGAGGGCACCCGGGTATAGGTATTTCCCCGGAACATGGCCGCGCTTTTTCTTCCTATGTCATGGTTTCCCGGGATCACCAGGACCGGGATCTCTGCCTTTTCTATGCGGGCAAGCTTTGCCGCCATGTCCGTATGGCTCCTTACGGCCCCGTTGAAGGTAAGGTCCCCGCTCAGGATCAGAAGGTCCGGGGCTTCAGAGATCACCCTGTCAATGAAAGCCTCTGCGATCTCCTCTATGCAGGGCATGGCCTTGCCGTCGGCATAGGTCACCAGATTCGTAAAATATTCCCCCTGGTCTGTCAGCACCGGGGATATGTAATGCAGATCCGTCGCTGTAATGATCCTGTATTCCTTCATTTCTTTCCCCGCTGCCGGTCCTTTTCCTTTCTCCGGCTCCCCGCCCAATGGGACCCTTCCGCTTTCCCCGGGAAGGGCCAGGGCGCAGGCGGACAAAAGGATCAGGGCCAGGAGCCATGCGAAAATCCTGCTTTTCAAAATCTCTTCCTTCTTAAATCCGGCACCTGGGGGAGCCTCTCCATATCTTCTGCTTTTCCGCCGCCCGGATCAGGTCCTCGCGGAAATCCGGATGGGCTATGGAGATCAGCATCTCCGCCCTCTCCCAGGTGGTCCTGCCCACCAGGTTCACCACCCCGTATTCGGTCACGATGAAATAGGCCTGGGACCGGGGATCGGTCACGATATCTCCTTCGAAATGGGGCACGATGTTGGAATGGCGGACCCCCTGCCGGTCCACGAAGGTGGAGGGCATGCAGATAAAGGCCTTGCCGCCCCTGGCCATGGCCGCTCCCGTCACATAGTCCAGCTGGCCGCCCGTGCCCGAGATCTGCCTGAGCCCCACGCTCTCCGCGCAGATCTGGCCGTAGAGATCCACGGCGATGCAGGAGTTGATGGAGATCATGTTGTCGATCCGGGCGATGGTTTCGGGATCGTTGACAAATTCCAGGGGCTCTATGATGACGCCGGGATTCATGTCCACCCAGTCGTAGAGCTTTTTGGACCCGAAGACGATCCCGGTGACTCCCTTTCCCCTCTGGAAGGACTTGCGTTCGTTGGTCAGCTTGCCGGCCTTCCAGAGCTCGTAGTAGGCGTCGCCGCAAAGCTCCGTATGCATGCCCAGGTCCTTCAGGTCGGACTGGCAGAGCATGGTCCCTATGACGTTGGGCATGGCCCCGATCCCCAGCTGCAGAGTGGCCCCGTCCCGGATGTGGGGGAGGATGTGCTCCGCGATCAGGATATCCTCCCTGGTGGGCTTTTCCATGGGGAACTGGGGCAGAGGGGGATGGACTCCCTCCACCACGTAGTCCACCTGGGAGATGTGGATGCTCTCGTCGAATCCTCCCAGGATCCGGGGCAGGTGCTCGTTGACCTCCAGGATCACGATGTCCGCGCACTCCAGGATCCCCTTGGCCACCCCTGCGGCGCAGGAGAGATTGAAGTAGCCGTGGCGGTCCATGGGCGTCACGCTGGTCATGGCCACATTGACCGTCAGAAAGTGGCGGTAGTAGGGCACCACCAGGTGAAAGATCATGGGGATATAGTTGCACAGGCCCCTGTCGCAGAGCTGCCGCTCATAGGCGGAGCAGTGCCAGGAGTTGTAGGTGAAATGTTCTCTTAAGGGGTCGCACTCCACGGCCTCGATGGGCCCGAAGGAGAGATTGCCCCGGATCTTCACGTCGCACAGTTCGTCCCTTCTCTTTGCCAGGGCCCTGTCCAGCAGGTAGGGGAAGCCCACGTTAGTGGAATAGTCCACCCAGTCCCCGCTCTTTATGACTTCCACCGCCTCCTCCGGCGTGCGGAGCTTTGCGGCATATTCCTGATAAACGTCCATAAGTCCTCCCGGCCCGAAAAGGCATCTGCCTGCAGATCAGAGCGTCATGTAAATAAGGGTGTCGCCGGCCATGAGGACCACGTCGTCCTTGGGGACCAGCACCAGGGTGCCCCGGACCACCGCCGTGACAACGCAGCGGCCCCCCTCCTCCACCTCCCGGATGGTGGTCCCCACCCAGGCGGAGTCTTCTTCCACGTAGAGGCTGGAGGTGTTGTTCCTGTAGATCTCCACCCGGTTCTCCTGCTGGACCTTCTGGTACTGCTCCACGAAGCCTGCGGAGATGATGCCTGTGGGAATGGCCACCACGCCCACCCCCAGGAAGGTGGTGATAACGGCCAGAAAACGGCCCACCGGCGTGATGGGAACGATGTCTCCGTAGCCCACCGTAAAGATGGTGGTCATGGACCACCAGATCCCGGAGAAGGCGTTCTCAAAGGCCTCCGGCTGGGCGTCGTGCTCCACGGAATAAATGCAGAGAGAGGAGGCCAGCATCAGGATCAGAATGATGACCACGGAGGAAATGATCTGGTTCCTCTTTTCGTAAATGACCTCCGTAATGACATTGAAGGAGTCGTAGGTGGTATTGATGCGGAACAGATGGAAGATACGGAAGACCCTCAGGATCCGGAAGGCCGTAAAGCCCATCAGGAAGAAAAAGGGCAGGATGGTAAAGAGGTCCACAATGCCGTCGAAGGACAGAAGGAAGTGCAAAACGGCCTTCCCCCGGGGAAGGTCCGGATAGAGGCGGTCCGCCGTCCAGATCCGCAGGGCGTACTCCACCATAAAAAAGAGGACCGTCACCACCTCCACGGCCCGGAAGATGCCGTCGAAGGCATTCATCTGCTCGAAGGTCCCCAGGACCAGGACGGTGATGTTGGCAAAAATGTTAAAGACCAGAAGATAGTCGAAAAGGCGGCTGGGCAGGTCCCCCGCGGATCCGATCTGGATCACGTCAAAGACCCTCTTGCGCAGATCCCTCCTCTTTTTTTTCTGCCGGGAAACTCTCCTTTTTTCGGCGGTATTTCTGCCGGATGCCGCCTGTCTTTTTTTCGTACCGGTCTGTTTCTTTTCTTCCATAGCCTGCTCCGCCTTGTCTGGGGTATACTCTTACGTTTCTATCATACTACGTTTTGCCCGATTCGTCCCCAGATAACTTTTCCGGACCCTTCCAACTTTCCAGGGCCTGTCCCTCTGCCCAAAAAAGTCCCTTCATGATAAGATAAGGGGAGCCCCAGAATAAATGATCAGGGTGCGGCATATTTTCTGAGGATGAAGGAAAAATCTTAAGGAGGGGATCCGCCATGACAGTCAGAGAGGCCGCTGAGGCTTTTTATAAGGGAGGGCAGAAGGACCCGGAGCCGGTCCTTGCTCTTCTTGCGTCTCTTCTGAAAAAGAACTTTGCTCTGCATGTGCTCCCGGAAGAAAAGAGGGATCCCGACGCCTTTTACTGGATCAGCGCATGGAGCGGCGGCAGAGATGGCCTGGCAGAGATTCCCATGCAGGCCCTGTTTGAAAGGGCCATGTATGAAAAGGACGCTCTGGGCGTCCTTCTGGATCCCGGAGACCACCCTCTCTATCTTTCCGGAGATCTGCTGGAGGAGCTCCGGAAAAGGGCCGGCCTTCCGCCCTGGGAGAATAAGAAGGAAGTGAGCCCTTCGGCCAGGGACCTTCTGGAAGAGGGGGACCGCCTGCGGGAGGACCCCAACGCTTTTTCCTGTGAAAAGTCCCTTTCAGCCTATCAGAAGGCCTATGCGAAAGCGGTCCGGGAAAAGGACTCCTGGGTCTATCCGGAGATCTGCCTGCGCCTTGGAGAATTCCATCCGGGACTCTATTCTCATGAAGACCTTCTCGCCCTTTTTGACGAAGCCATCGCCCATTTCCGCCTCCGGGTCAGCCAGGGGGATAAAGAGGCGCCGGAGCGCCTTGTCTGTGCCCTTCGCCTGAAGGAACAGGCACAGGCGCGGGGAGACGGCCGCATGCGGCCCAGAAGGACCCTTCCCGAAAGTTTCTTTGAATTCTGACAGTCAGGGATTCTTATCGGTTTTTCCCCTGTGATTCCCCATTCGAAAAATAGAAAAGCCACAGTTCCCAAAAGAAGCTGTGGCTTAATGCATTCACTGTTTTTCTGTGTTCACCTTATGAGTATTTTCAGAAGTACGCCGGCTCGGTTTTCTCAATTACGTATGCCTGTTTAAACGGTCCCTTCATATATGACTTTGTCTCCGATTACTACCCGCCTGACACCTGTCTCCTTATTCCTGTTGAAATTGAAACTCAGCATATATCCTACTGAAAGGCCAAAGTAGTCCAGATATTCACTGATCTGTTTTTCACCTTCGGCATTGTATCGTTCCCCTCTCCACAGTTTCATTTCGATAATATACTGCTGACCCAGATAGTCTATAATCACGTCTGTTCTTTTCTGATCCCTCGTCTGCGCTTCAATATAGTAATTGCCTGTCCCGTTGATGATCGGTTTCAGATAAAGCAAAAACAGTTCTCTGCCGTCTTTTTCGGGAAACCTGTCTTCCAGCGGTCCGAAAATCTGATGATATGTCCTGATGAATCCTTCGAGGATCATTCTGACATCCAGACAGCCATCCTTCACAAATATATTTTTCGCCAGATCCCCTTCTCTGGAAAAAGCATTGTTTTTGAATTCTTCATCCGAGAGAAAAAGGTTGTAAAGCAAAGTTTCAAAAATTCTATTGGCGATCTTTACTGTATTGTGCTCGTTCCGGATCAGTCCGTACATCTGCATTACAGAGATGGCGTCCTGCTGCCCGTTCCAGGTCAGTCTCGTTCCTTCCATCAGAATACTCCGTATCGCGGCTTTCAGTTCCGGCAGATGATTCAGATTTTTTGTAAGCGACTCAAAAAGTGTATTATTTTCAGCAAGCAGCAGTTTAACGGCTTCGTCAAATCCAGCCGAAGTCCATGCATCTTTCAGACCTGTGCGCCTTCCGACTTCTTCATCGATCAGCTGACAGATCCTGCTTACCAGGAAGGGATAACCGTTTGTGTAATCCCGCAAAAGTTTTGCTATAGCCGATGTGTCCATACCGGTTTTATGGTCCGCTTCATATTCATCCAGCATTCCCTTTATTCCGGATTCGGAAAGGCTCATATCAATGTCAAAGTCTGAGGCAATGTTCCAGGGACTGTTCATCTTATGCTGATCTTCCGGCCGTATTCTGGTCTTCAAATGCCGGACATCTGTTACTCCGGCAAGGATAACCGACTGAAAAGCAGCAGCATCATCTGTTTCCCTGCTAATATAGCCATCCCTTAGCTGCGCAAGAAAATCAAGAAAAACCTGATTATTTGTCGCACTGTCCACTTCATCGACAATCAGGACAAGGGGTTTTTCCGATATGGTACACCACTCTGAAAACGCAATAAACAATTCGTCCAGAGCCGCTTCCCTCTCTGTTCTTCCAAGGAAGTCCTCGAAATGTTTTTTTATTTCATTTGGAATCAGTCTGTAATTGCCAGGTTTCTTCATGAGCAGTCTGCAGAATGCTTTGACAAACAACTGCTCCGATTCAAATCCGGCTTCTCCAATAGCCTGAAAAGTCAGACTGATCACATCATATTCATCTGACAGGTATTTCCTCAGAAGGTTAAGTGTCGTAGTCTTACCGTACTGCCGTGCACGATTTATGGCAAAGTATTCCCCAGCGTCTACCATCTTCCCAATCTCTCTGATACGGTCGGTAAGATCGACCATGTAATGCTTTGACGGTATACATACCGCAGTAGTATTAAATTTCTTCATTCGATTCCTCCTGTTCGAAACTCCCCGCAAATTCGGATCCTCACTGCGTCTGTTCTTCACAGATTTCCGTTGAAGGCGCAGTTTCTTTGGCCGGGTGATTTCGTCGAAGCTCAAACGGTATGCCGTTGCTGTTTACACAGCTTTTTAAAAAAATAGTGATGGCTGCTGTCATACTCAGTCCGAGATCAGAAAACAGCGCTTCTGCATTTTCTTTTAATTCCGAATCGATCCTGATATTAATATTTGTTGATGCCATAGGGGACTATTCCTCCTTACAAAGGCTACATTATCATAGTGTGCGCACAATGTCAATACAGCTCTTCTTTCCCCCTCTGATATGGAATGTGTCGGACTCTCTTTTTTGCCCCGAAAGCAGGCAAAACGGCACAGCCGCTTTATGGGCTGTGCCGTTCTCTTATCTTTATTCTTCTGCAAACAGCTCTTCCATCTGACGGATGGCGCCCTCAAAGACCTCCAGGGCTTCGTCCACTACCTTTCCTGTGGACAGATCCACCCCTGCCGTCTTCAGAAGGCTGATGGGATCTTTGGTGCAGCCGCTGGAGAGGAACTTCAGATAGTTCTCCACCGCTCCTTCTTCCCCTTCCAGGATCTTTCTGGATATGGCCGCTGCCGCCGCAAAGCTGGTGGCATACTGATAGACATAGAAGTTGTAGTAGAAGTGGGGGATCCGGCTCCATTCCCAGGCGATCAGGTCGTCGGAGACCATGTCGGGGCCGAAGTAGAGCCTGTTCAGTTCCATGTAGGTATCGGAAAGAACAGATGCCGTCAGAGGCTGTCCCGCTTCCGCCATAAGGTTGGTCTTTCTCTCGAATTCCTCAAACATGGTCTGGCGGTAGAGGGTCCCCTTGAAGGAATCCAGCAGATGGTTGATCAGATAGGCCTTCTCTTCTCTGGAAGAGGCTCTCTCCAGCAGGTAGTGGATAAGGAGCAGCTCGTTGGTGGTGGAAGCCACCTCGGCCACAAAGATCTTGTAATCCGCATTCAGAAAGCTCTGGTTCCTCGCGGAGAGCCAGGTGTGGAGGGAGTGTCCCATCTCGTGGACCAGGATAAAGACATCGTCCAGGGTCCCGTTGTAGTTGAGCAGCATGTAGGGATGGACTCTGTAGACACCGCCGGAATAGGCGCCGCTCCTCTTGCCCTCGTTCTCCATTACATCGATCCACCTGTCCTCATAGGCCTTTCGGACCACGGCCAGGTAGTCCTCTCCCAGAGGGGCCAGGGCCTTCAGAGAGATCTCCTTTGCCTCTTCGTAGGAGACCTTCATTTCGAAGTCCTTTACGATGGGGGTATAGACGTCGTACATGTGGAGCTCTTCCACCCCCAGCATCTTTTTGCGCAGGCGGACATAGCGGTACATCTTGTCAAGACCCCTGTGGACCGACTCGATCAGGTTGTCGCAGACAGCGGAGGATACGTCCACCCCGGCCACGGCGGCTTCGAAGGTGGAAGGATACTTCCTGGCCCTGGCAAAGAAGATCTGCTGGCGGATCTGTCCGTCGTAGAGAGAAGCCAGGGTATTGCCGAACTGCTTATAGGTCCCGTAGAACTTCTCAAAGACTTCCCGGCGCAGGTCCCTGTCGGGGGACATCTGCAGGGGGACAAAGCGGCCGCCCGTGATCTGGATCTCCCCGCCCTCTCTCATGACGGAAGGGAATTTCATGTCCGCGTCCGTCAGCATGCCGAAGGTGTTGACGCTGACCTGGGCCATTTCCCCGGCAGAGGCCAGAAGGCGCTCCGCCTCCTTGCTTAAGGAGTGGTCCTTTAAACGGACCATGTCCCGGATGGCCACCCTGTAGGCGGAAAGGCCTGGCTCTTTTTCAAAGTAAGAGGCAAGGGTCTTGGAGGGCAGGGAGAGGATCTCCGGCTCCAGGAAAGAGATCTTCTCAGAGACCTTTGTGTTCAGGCTCTGGGCCCTGAAGACCAGCTCCTGGCCCGCGCTTTCCCTGGTATCCTCGTCGTTTTTCATCATGGCGTAGGAGTATACGGAATAGGTCCTCTCCATGCACTCCGCATAAAGGTCCATGGCGCGAAGCAGGGAGGATGCGCTTTCCGCAGCCCTGCCTTCCATGGCAGCCAGCTGGTCCGCCAGGTCCATGGCTTTTTTACCGTCGGCCTCCCAGGCCGCCGTATCCTTATAGATATCCGAGAGGTCCCATGTCAGCTCAGCGGGGACCTCATTTCTTTTCGGTACTCTCTGTTCCATTTTTATCCTTTCCTTCAGCCGTTAATAACAAGTTCCTCAAGGCTTCGCTTGGGAACGTAGTGGACGTCGTTCTCATCCCGGTAGTAAGCCGTATTTCCCTCTTCTCCCACATCCGTCAGGACAATGGTCTCGGCAGGCTTTCCCAGGGCCACCACCAGAAGGGGATGGAGATTGTCGGCAAGGCCAAGGCCTTCCGCTATCTCGTCGGGCCTGAAGCTGCCGATCATGCAGCCGCCCAGGCCCTCCTCCACAGCCATCAGCAGGATGGACTGAGCTGCGATGCCCACGTCCTTCATAAAACGTGCCAGGTTGTCGGAAATGTTCGTATCCTGGCAGATGACCACAAAACCGGTGGGACACATGCCGGGATGGGGAAGGGTTATCTGGGGAAGCTGCCTGGCCCATCTGATCCTGCACTGGACTTTGTCCACGTCCTCCTTCTTCCAGGCGATGAAATATTTAAGAGGCTGGAGATTGACGGTAGAAGCGACAAGCCTCGCTCCGTCCACGTAGTTTTTCAGCTGCTCCTCAGTAAATGTATAGGACTCGTCATAGCCGCGATAGCTCCTGTTTTTAATGATCAGATCCTTGACCATAGGTATTCCTTTCCGCCGCAGGCCCTGCGGCCTTTTCTTTTCTGAACTGATTCTACTACATAAAAAACCGTCTGTGAACCTGCCGGATCACCTCTCTTCAGGCACCGCTTTCTCCATCCCCGCCTTAAATATACTGGAAAGCCTCTTCTCTTTGTGATAGAGTAACTCACTGTGACACTATCTGGCTCCAGCCGTATACGGAGGCTTTCCTTGAAACAGAAAAACGAACTTTTTTATACCCTTCTGCTGACACTCGCAGCCCTGATCTGGGGCTCTGCCTTTGTGGCCCAGTCCGTAGGCGCTTCCTACGTGGGTCCCTTTACCTTTCTGGCGGCCCGCTCCTGGATCGGCTGGCTCCTCATGGTCCTTCTCCTGCGCCTGCAAAGGATCTTTCCGGCGCTTCAGGACACAGACGTCCCCTCTGGCAGGGACGCCCTGCCCCGGGGGGCAAAGCTTAAAGGCGGCATGATCTGCGGCTTCTTTCTCTTTGCCGCTTCCTGGGCCCAGCAGGCCGGCATAGCCTATACCACCACCGCGAAGGCGGGCTTTATCACCACCATGTACGTGGTCATCGTCCCCATCCTGTCCATCTTTCTTAAGAAAAAGGTCCCGGCCAGGGTCTGGCTCTGCGTCCTTCTGTCGGTGGCAGGCCTCTATCTCCTGAGCATGCAGGGCGGCTTTTACCTGGAAAAGGGAGATTCCCTGGTCCTTCTCTCCGCCTTCCTTTTTGCCTTCCAGATCCTTTCGATCAACCGGTACGCCCCCCTGATGAACGGGATCCTTCTGACCTGCCTGGAGTTTTTTGCGGAGGCCCTCCTGTCCACGGTCTTCATGTTTATCTTTGAGACCCCCACCCTGCCCTCCCTGCAGCTGGCCTTCTGGTCCATCCTGTACGCGGGCGTTATGTCCAGCGGCATCGCCTATACCCTCCAGGTCATCACCCAGAAGCACCTGGATCCCACCATCGCCTCCCTGGTCATGAGCCTGGAGAGCGTTTTCGCGGCCCTGACCGGCTGGCTGATCCTCCATCAGACCCTGTCCGTCAGAGAGCTTTCCGGCTGCGCCCTCATGTTTGTCTCCATCCTGCTCTCCCAGCTTCCCGCAGGGGAGAAAAAGCAGGCCCGGGCGCCTGAAGCGGAGACCGGGGCCTGACCGTATAAAACAATTCCATGAAAAAACCTTCCGGCGCTGCCGGAAGGTTTTTTATCTTCTCTTTATTTCTTTCTGTTCTTCCGGTCCCTGTATTTTTAAGTCTCCTACAGGATCAGATACTGGGTCACCAGATCTGCGTAAAACATGTTTCCGAAGGTATAGCGCCAGCCCCCGTTCCTGGCAATGGCGACGGGATTCATGTACTTGGTCTTGTTCCAGGAGGCTTTCTCTCCGGAGAATTCCTCCGCCAGCCTGAAGCTGTGTTTTCCTCCCTTTCCTGCCACATAGTCCAGGTAGCCCGGTCCGAAGTTATAGGCCTGGATCACGCTCAGGATATCGCATTCTTTGTTCTCGGCGATCTTTAAAAGAGCAGCAAAATAAACGCAGGCCTGACGGATGGACTCCTCCGGTCCCAGGGAATTGGGCGAAAGGCCCAGGGACTCCGAGGACTGCATGACGTCGTTCCCCTGTCCCTTGGATTCCACCTGCATGATGGCCAGAAGATAAGGCGTATAATCTCCCACGCCTTCCTCCGCGGCGATCCTTTCCACGGTCCCCTGGTAGGCAAGGACCTCGTCGCTCAGATCTCTGGTCCTTGCCGTATCCGCCAGGTTGCGGAAATGGATAAAGCCCAGAAGACAGAAGGCGGCAATAACGGCCAGAAGGACCTTGATGGTCCCTCCTTCCGTCCACCAGCTCCTGCGGCGGCGGTTTCTCCTCCGCCTTCTGCTGCCTGTTCTGCTGTATGAACTTCCTGTTCTTCCTGCAGATCCTCTGCCTCCAGAGGACCTGGTGCTTCTCCCTGTCCTGGCTGCCAAACTTCTGCCTGCCTCCTGATCAAAATCCTGTTTATTTTCGTCTGTCTGACTGTTTCAGAATATTAATATATCCGACACGGTGCCTCTTGTCGAGGGCAGAGACCGTTAAAGTTGAAAGGGGCCTGTGAATCCCGGTTGCAAAGCGCCCCTTTGGCAGATAAAATGTAAACTGATACTTTCCTCGGAAGGACAACTTATTAAGGCCTTTTAAGAAAGGTCTTTTCAGGCGGGATACCGGAAAGGAGCGCTTCCTCTCCCGCCGCAGATCCGCGCTCCGGAAAGAGGCTTTATGGAATCTCGCAACGGACTGGATAATGCCGAGCTGCGAAGAAAACGGCGGCAGAGGCTCAAGCGCCGCCGCCAGCAGCAGATCTTCCGCAGGACCCTTCTTCTGATCGTCCTGGTCACCGCCGCCCTCTTCGGTCTTGTCAGCCTGGCCGGCAGCCGCAGGGGAGACGCTTCCAGAGAAGACCAGGTCCAGATCATCTCAAAGACAGATAAGCCTGCCTACGCCAGTCAGCAGGAGGCCCCCCAGGCAGAATCCCAAAAGGAAAAAGAGCCTGCCCAGGAAAAGGCAGAAGCGGAAAAGGCAGAAGAAGAAAAAGAAGAAGAAGAAAAAGAAGAAAAGGCCCAGGAGCAGCAGGAAAAAAAGAAGAAGAAAAAGAAGAAAAAAGAGGAGGCGGAGGAAGCCGCCTACATACCCGAAAGATCCGCGGACGCCGAATTCTTTGCGGAGGGCTATGATGCGAAATCCTATAAAAAGACCCGTCCCATCGAGGACGAGGACATCTACAGCCAGTACATCGTCCTGGTCAACGCCGAGACCAACAGGATCGAGGCCGCCAGGAACGCCGCCACCGTCATGAATCCCGCTTCCATGACCAAGGTCCTGACCATCCTGGTCTGCTCGGAACAGATCGAGGATCTGGATAAAAAGGTCACCATGACCATGTCCGCCAACGACTACGCCTTTGTAACGGAATCCTCCGCCGCCGGATTGGAGGTGGGCGAGCGGGTCTCCGCCAGAGACATGCTCTACTGCACCATTCTTCCTTCCGGCGCCGATGCGGCCGTCTCTCTTGCGGAGTATGTCGCCGGCTCCCACGAAGCCTTTGCGGACCTGATGAACGCAAAGGTAAAGGAGCTGGGAAGGGACAAAACGGCCCACTTCACCAACGCCGTGGGCATCTACGACGAGGATCTCCACTGTACCGTCGTCGACATGGCCATGATCATGAAGGCGGCTCTGGAAGTCAAAGTCTGCAGGGAGGCCCTTACGGCCCATACCTATACCACCGGCGCCACAAAGGAGCATCCCGACGGCATCTTCATGTCCAACGTCTTCCTCCGCCGGATCGAGGACTATGACGACGATTTCGGCGTGGTCGAATCCGCCAAGACCGGCTACGTGGATGAAGCGGGCAGCTGCGCCGTCTCCTACGCCATCACCAACAGCGGAAAGCGCTATATCTGCGTGACAGGAAACTCCACCGGTTCCTGGAACTGCATCTATGATCACTGCCGCATTTATGAACGCTATGCGAAGTAAGTTTGTACTTTTGTCCACAGAAAAATGACACTTATCCACACTTTTTTGTGGATAACTGCTGTAAAGCATCCTTCATTGGACCCAAAATACCCCTCCAGGGCGCCGGAAATGGCGCGCCGGGAGGGGTATTTCCGTTTCGGGCGGCATGGAGGAATGCCCCGGGCCGTCCTGTTTTTTTCTCAAATGGTCACATGGGATCCACCACTTCTTTGTAGAGCTTCCGGAAGAAGATCACGGACAGAATGCCGGAGACCATCTCCGCGATGGGGAAGGCCCACCAGACCATGGTCACGGAGCCTGTCCTGGACAGCAGCCAGGCCGCCGGCAGAAGGACCACCAGCTGTCTGCCGATGGAAACAAAGAGGGAATAAAAACTTCTGGAGAAGGCCTGGAAGATGGAGCCCATGGCAATACAGGCGCCGGCCATCATGTAGGACAGGCAGATGATGCGGAGGGCCGGCACGCCGATCTGCAGCATTTCTTCAGAGGCGTTGAAAAAGCCCAGGAGCCTTGCGGGAATGAGTTCGAAGAGCAGGGTGCCGAAACCCATGATGGCCACGGCCACCAGCATGGCAAAGCGGAGGGCTTCCCGGATTCTTTCCTTCTTTCTGGCCCCGTAGTTGTAGGCCAGAACGGGGATGACGCCGTTGTTGAGGCCGAAGACGGGCATGAAGAAGAAGCTCTGCAGCTTGAAGTAGACGCCGAAGACTGCCACGGCCGTATCCGAAAAGATGCTCAGGATCTGGTTCATGCCGTAGGTCATGACAGAGCCGATGGACATCATCAGGATGGAGGGCACGCCCACGTAGTAGATCCTGCCGATGGTCTCCGCTTTCGGGGAGAGGATCCTTCTGAAGGAAAAATGGATCTCCGTATTCTTCTTAAGATTCAGAACCAGTCCGATCAGGGCCGCCAAACACTGGCCGATGACGGTGGCATAAGCGGCGCCGGCCACTCCGAACCTGGGGCAGCCCAGAAGGCCGAAGATCATGATGGGATCCAGGATGGTATTGATGATGGCGCCGGACAGCTGGGAGGCCATGGAATAGACCGTCAGGCCGGTGGACTGCAGAAGGCGCTCAAAGGTCATCTGGAAAAAGAGGCCGAAGGAAAAGCCGCAGACGATGGACAGGTAGGCGGCGCCCATCTCCCGGATCTCCGGGAGGGAGGTCTGGGTGGCAATGAAGGCGCGGCTTCCGAAAAGGCCGATCACCATAAAGAGCAGAGCGTTGCAGAAGGTCAGAAGAAGGCCTGTATTGGCCGCCGCATCCGATCTGTCGAAGCGCCGCTCCCCCAGGGATCTGGACAGAAGGGCGTTGATGCCGACGCCGGTACCGGAGCCCAGGGCGATCATCATGTTCTGCAGGGGGAAGGCATAGGTGACCGCTGCCAGCGCCTGCTCGGACAGGTGGGATACGAAGATGGAGTCCACCACGCTGTAGAGAGCCTGCATGAGCATGGAGATCATCATGGGAAGGGACATGCTGATGATCAGCTGTTTTACGGGCATGGTGCCCATTTTGTTTTCTTTCAAGACTGAACACTCCTTTGAGACGCTGTTTGTTTACGAAGGAGACTATACTGTATCCGGAGGGCAAATGCAAACAAAAGTATGAATGTTTGACTTGACTTAGTGGTAAATTTACCGCAATCTAACCAGC
>CAMOGQ010000022.1 GCA_946614165.1 uncultured Lachnospiraceae bacterium | reverse complement strand
TCTCCTCCCACTGCGGCCCCGGAACTCTGGGAGTCCTCTTTATCGCGGGCTGAGCATGGCCGGAAGGGACCATAAAACAAAATAAGCAAAGATGCAGAAGGGATTCCGCAGCCGCCTGGCATTTCAGGTCCGGTGGCCTCGGAATCCCTTTATTTTCCCTTCTGTTCCTCTTTCTCTCTCCCGCCGAAAGACTGTCCAGGGCAGGCAGTTTCCTTTACCCTCTGACAAGCTTCAGGAACTTTTTGTCGTTCATCTGCTCGTTGGTGACGTATTCTCCGTCGCGGAAAAGGGCGTAGGTGGTGACGGGCGTGGGAGCGCTCCTCGCCTCCTCCCTGCTTTCCAGATGAATGGCTTTAAAGGGTATTCCGTTTTCTCTGGCCGTCTCTTCCAGGATGGGAACATACTTCCCGTTGAAGGGGCACTGGCTGGTGTAGTAAAGGACATATCCCTTCTCTTCGGTATGAGGGTGCCTTGCGCATTCCTTAAAGCGGGGCCTTTGTGCACCCTCCTCAAAGGGCAGGTACCAGAGCTGGATCCCGTTGTCTGCTTCGTCGCATACGGAAAAGCCCTTATATTTCAGATATTTCGGATCTGCCAGAAAGGGTCTCTTCCTGGCCGCAGCCAGGATGCAGAGGCCTTTTTTCCCCTTTTCCCTGCTCTCCTTTTCGCAGGCCGAAAGAAGGTCCGAGGAATAGCCGTGTCCCTTGAAGGATCCGGATACCCACAGGCAGTCGATATAGGTATATCCCTCCGCTTCGATAGGGACCCAGGCATTCTCGGCCGGGATATATTCGATGAAGCACTTGCCCCTCTCAGCGCTCTTTAAAAAGACAAGCCCCTCGTCGAACCTGCCCTCCAGCCATGCCTTCTTTGACGATACCTGTACGTCCTTATTGTTTGAGATGGCGCAGCAGATATGCTCCTTTTCCAGGTTTTCCCTGGTCACTCTGATATATTCCATCCTCTCACTCTCCTTTTTTCCGGATGGGATGGCGGATCACCGTCCTTAATTTCTCCGGCGCCGATTTCCTCGGGTCGCTCAGATAGATCTCATGGTGCAGGCGGGCATGGCTGAAATCATTTGCGTACCCGTTCCTTTCCAGAAACTCATCCATCAGGGCCACAGTCGCAGGTTCACTGTCATAGGGACCGTGATGCATGATCTGAACGCAGAGCCCTTCGTCGATCGTCAAAAGCTCTGCCGATGAGCAGTTTGTCTTCTTTTTCTTTTCAGCTGTTTCCACAGCCCACCGGAAGTCCTCCCCTGTGACAAACTCCGGCAGGCGGATCACGGAGATCCAGTGAAAAGCAGCCTTGTTGGTATAATCCACTCCTTCGATCCCGTCCTGCTGCCAGAAGCCCTCCAGGGGAGGGACCACATACGGATAGAAGCCCTGAATCTGATGGTCGGTCATATAGCTCATTTTCAGTGTATAGGCGACAGCGTAGAGGACGCCCACTGCCTGCTTGTATGCACCGCCCTCTTCATTGGGATCGCCGCTCCCTCTGACCGCTATGTAGGTGGCCGGGGGAACAGTTACGATCCCGGGCCTGTTCTTTGGCATGTAAAACTCTTTGTATTCCTTCTTAAAATCGAAAGACATCTCTTTCCTCCTGTTCTTACCGGTCCCCGTCCTTTCCTTCATAGGGCCTGTTCCAGGACCCGATCTCGATCAGGTTCCCTTCGGGATCCGCGATATAGCAGGTCCTCTGTCCCCAGGGCTCTGTCTCCGGCTCCAGCACAGGCACCGCGCCCTTTTCCACCGCGCTTTTAAAGGCGGCGTCCACCTCCTCAAAGGTATCCACATACAGGGCGATCTCGAAATGTCCGTTCAGGCCTCTGACATAGTCATAGCGGCGGCCTGTCATCTGTTCGAAATCCTTTCTTCCGTAGAGAAGAAAGAGGGTCCCGTCCTTTACCAGATACACGTTGGAGGCATCCTCCCCTTCCCGGATCTCAAATCCCAGAACGTCCCTGTAAAAGCGGATCATCCTTCCCATGTCGCTTACCAGCAGTCCGAATCCGTCCAGTCTCATGCTTCTTCCTCCTTTTCATAGATGGCGGCCATTCTCTTCACCGTCCCAGCGATTCTCTCTCTTGCCTCCTGCGGCTCCAGCACCTCCGCCTTGTCCCCGAAGGTCATAAGCCAGGAGGTCAGGCTGCCCAGATCCGTGTAATCCGCGGTAAAAAGAAGTCTCCCTTCCCGGGTCTCCTTAAAGCAGCCAGGCCCGAACTCTTCCATCAGCCGCCATTTCTGATCCGGATCGAACAGGGCCTTCACTCTAATCTTCCCGGGGAAGATCTTTTCATCCGAAAGATCCGGCAGGGACGCTTCCCTCCGTTCAAAGGTCTTTTCCGTTTTCTTCAGGCTGTCCATGCGGTTCAGCTTAAAGAGCCTGAAGTCTTCCCTTTCCCTGCAGAAGCCCCACAGATACCAGCTGGACCAGCGGAAGATCAGGAAATAGGGCTCCGCCGTCCTGTCACTTTCGCCGGAGGGGGAAAAGTAGCGGAAGCTGACAAGGCGCCTTTCTTCTATGGCATCCTGCAGGACCCCTATCTTCGGGGCAAGGGATTCTCTGTACCAGGAAGACAGATCGATCAGAATGGAGTCCCTGCCGCTTATGAAAGAGGAGGAGCCTGCCCGGATCTTCTCCATCAGCTGACTGTAATAGCTGCTGCCGCTGACGCTGTCCAGGCTTCTGAGCCCGGCCAGGATCATCTGCATGTCCCTGGAGGTCAGGATGGTCCGGTCCATCCGGTAGCCTTCCATGATGCTGATGCCCCCGCCTGTTCCCTGGACCGTACAGACGGGGATCCCGGCCCTGCCAAGATCTTCTATATCCCGCATTATGGTCCTTCTGGAGACCTCGAATTTTTCTGCCAGTGCCGGCGCCGTAGTCTTCTCTTCCTGCAGCAGCACGGACAGGATGCCGATCAGCCTGTCTGTCTTCATTCTTCTCATCCTCCGCTTATATGGTACCACAGCAAACACGTCATCTGTATGTCATGTTTATTATAGCATTTCTGCATCTTTCGGGGCACTGTCTTCCCGGCCGCCTTCGTTGCAGAGGGTCACGATTCGAAATTTCGATGGAGGGGAGGATAAAAATGACCGTCTCTTCCTGTATCCTGTGTTCCTTCGAATGCAGAGGCACGACGGACTCTGTTGAGTATTGTACGGTCAGACTGCAGGCCGGGGTCCGGAGCTGCCGGCCCTCCATAGCTCCATCAGGCCACAGGGACCGGGCATACAAAAAAGACATCGGAAAACCGTATGGCTTTCCGGTGCCTTTCCTTCTTAGGCCCTGGTCTCCAGGGCTTCTTTTATGCTTTCTTTCTGCACTTAAAACATCCCATGCCTTCCACCGACGTCACTTTTACGTCTCTGTACATGCCGGCCAGGCAGTCTCTCAGGCTCTTTTTAGTCTCAAAGGGAGGGGTAAAAAAGCCCCTGGGGACATACAGGTGATTCACAAACCAGTCCGTACGGCTGCAGCCGCCCTCTATGTAAAAGCAGCCGCAGAAGATCCCGCCGGGCCGAAGCACCCTTAGGGTCTCCCGGTATGCCGCTTCCTTGTCAGGGAAGGCGTGGAAGCCGTTCATGGACAGAACGATGTCGAAGGATCCGTCCTCAAAGGGCAGGGCTCCCACGTCCCCCTGCAGGAAGGTGACGTTCCTTATGCCAAGGCTTTCCGCCTTCTTCCCGGCCTCAGAAAGCATGTCCGCGGAATAGTCCAGGCAGGTGATGTCCGCATCCGGCAGGTCTCTGTAGACGGGCATGGTCAGGACCCCCGTTCCCACAGGCACCTCCAGAAGCTTTCCCTTAAAATCCTCCGGTACCCCCGAAAGGGCCTTTTCGATGTAGCGGAGATTCTTTTCCCTGTCCATGTTCCAGACAAGGCGGCAGATGGCTTTGCCCGCCGCCGTGGAATATGTCATCATGCCGTCGTAGAAACCGGCATGGGTGCCGGTCACTTTGTAGGCATTCCTGATCTGGTCTTTTCTGCTCATATCCTATCCTCCGAACCTGATCCTTACGATCTTCATCTTTACCAGGGTATCGCACAGGCGGATCATCAGCCTGTGAAAGAGATTCACATCCCTGTATATATCCCGGTAGCCCCGCATGTAGCTTCTTGCGGAAACCGAGGAAAAACGGCTGCTCCACTCCTTAAGCTCCGACTCATCCTCCAGGGAAAAGAAGGGCGGGGCCTCAGTGATCCCGGCTTCCCTCAGCCAGGTCCTTCTCATAAGAGATGCGCCCCGCCTGTTGCAGACATCGAAAGAAAGCACCGCTCCCGGGAACCTTTCCGCCATGGCGCAAAAGAGCTTTCTTAAGTCCCCGGTCTGAAAGTAGTAGAATACCCCGGCGGCAAAAAAGACAGCGCCCTCCGAAGGGTCGATCCTGTCCATCCAGGCATGGTCGTTCAGGTCGAAGGCCAGGTTGGTCTCCCTCTCTCCGGCGGGAAGGAGCTCTTCCCTCACCCGGATCACGTCCGGCAGATCTATGTTTATGCCCCGGCAGATGCCGTTGTCGCACCGGCGGAAGGTATCGTCCAGGCCGCAGCCCAGGTTGACCACGCTGGCAGCCAGATGCTCCTTCAGATAGTCTTTCACCTCGCAGCGAAGGTCGTACTGCCTCTGGGCCACCTCCAGTGCCCCGAAAAGGCCCGCCGGAGATTCCATCTTTCTGCGCCTTTTCTCAAAGTCATAGTCCAGAGAGGCGCAGATCCTCTCCGCCTCCGGATCCGAAAACAGGTCCGGAAAGTGCTCAGAGCAGATCAGCCGCCCGTAAAGGGGAATGACCAGGGTCTCCTGGACCGTATTCTCCTCAATGTGATATTTCTTCATATAAAACTCCTTATCCCAGCGCCGCGTCCAGGGCCATCATGAGACTGAAGCCCACGGCAAAGAAGAGGACGCCGATATTGGAGTGCTCCCCGGAGGACATCTCCGGGATCAGTTCTTCCACCACCACGTAGAGCATGGCTCCCGCCGCGAAGGAAAGGAACCAGGGCATGGCGGGGACCACCAGAGAGGCAGTCAGAGCGGTCAGCCCCCCGAAGAGAGGCTCCACCGCGCCGGACATGACCCCCAGAAGGAAAGACCTTCTCCTGCTTTTCCCCTCCGCGAACAGGGGCATGGAGATGATGGCTCCCCTCCGGGAAGTTCTGGATGGCGATTCCCAGGGCCAGAGCCAGAGCACCGCCGGATGTGATGCTGCCGTTTCCTGAAAGAAGGCCCGCATAGACCACTCCCACAGCCATGCCCTCGGGAATGTTGTGGAGGGTCACAGCCAGCACCATCATGACGGTCCTGTTGAGGGACGTCCTGGGTCCTTCCGCCTGGTCCCCCCGGTCAATGGACCTGTGCAGATGGGGGATGACATGGTCCAGCAGAAGGAGGAAGAGAATTCCTAGCCAGAAACCTTCGAAGGCCGGAAGGAAGGCCCATCTTCCCATGCCGGCCGACTGTTCCATGGCGGGCAGGATCAGGCTCCATATGGAGGCGGCCACCATTACGCCGGCCGCAAAGCCGGTCAGGGCCCTCTGCAGGCCCTCTCTCAGGTCCTTCCTTAAAAAGAACACGCAGGCCGCCCCTGCCGCCGTTCCCGCAAAGGGGATCATAAGCCCCCACAGGACCTCTTTCATGACCATCCGAACAGGCC
Organism: uncultured Lachnospiraceae bacterium; assembly: GCA_946614165.1. GTDB lineage: Bacteria > Bacillota > Clostridia > Lachnospirales > Lachnospiraceae > CAG-791. The sequence continues at coordinate 29,849 of CAMOGQ010000022.1, read as the reverse complement.
TTTCTTTTCATAGGGGGCCGATTCGATGCCCAGGCAGCTGTAGCCGGTGGCGTCCAAGGCAGCCTTAAGGGAGGCCGTATCCACGGCCTCTTCTGTCAGGAAGGAAGCTTCCTTTCTGCTTCTTGAGGCCTTTACTTTTTTTGCGCCGGGGACGGCCTTCCGAATGGCTTCGCATACGTGGGTCTCGCACATCCCGCACATCATGCCCTCTATTTTCATTGTTACCTTATTCAACTGTTTTTCCATCCTTTCTTTTTATATCCGCAGTCGCAGAAGGGGCCGCCGGAAGCCAGGGTATATTCCCGGACGAAATCCGACGCACCGCCCTCCCTGCTCATGACATAGTCCAGATGACACATGGCCGGGACCAGATCGTACAGGCCCAGTTCCTTCATCAGAGTGCAGATGCCGCATCTGGTAAATCTGGCCTCGTAGCCGCTCCTGTCCGCATAGGGAAGAAACTCAAAGTTCCAGGAATAGGGATTCCGGTCGGCAGCATTGAAGGCCGCCGACTTTTTCATGCCCCGGATGTCCTTTTCGCCAAACTTTGCCCTTCCGCCCATCCGGCAGAACCATTTCATGGGAGGGATCATCATGGCCTTTTCGTAATACTCCGTAAGGGCATCAGGGTCCGGCCTCTTTTTCATAACCAGGATAAATGAAGAGAGCATGGCGCAGTTTACGATATTCATCTTAAAACGGTCGCCCTTCTCAAACTCCGGAAGGGAGGCGATGATCTGCCTGTACCTGCGCCCTGCCAGGGCGGCAGTCCTCTGCGCTTCCCTCTGGCTGTATCCCAGGACGGATACCAGTCTCTTCCGGAAGGATCCGGCGAAAAGAAACCACATGCCCGCAGGCATTCCCGCATATCTCATATCCCTATTCTCCCGTCTTTCAACATGTATTAGTTAGCCTTTGCTAACCTTTCTGTAATTGTAGCCTCCCCTCCGTGAAAAATCAAGGGGCTTCCAAAGCGGCCGCCGGCAGGCTTCAGGCAGGCTCAGGGCAGGGTTCGGGCTTTACCTGCTCTTTTGCGCATATCTGAAAAAAGCGGCAGAGGTCCCTCTTTGGTCTTTTGACAGCACAGGGGCCTTTGCCGCTTTTCCGGGATCGGAGCATCTCTCCCGCCCTTTCCTGATTGTTTTCTCTTCGGCCCGCCAGCATCTTCTGCAGCCGATCTTCTGCAGCCGGATCACAATGGCCGCCCTGTTTCCGGAGGCGTCTGACAGTTCCGATTTTCCTTTGATGGCGATCACGGAAGACCCATATAATACAGGGTCTGCCCCTGCCCAGGCTCTTTATCCGTCAAAACTCTCCCGGCTCCCGGAGCAGATTTTTTAAGTCTGCGCAGGTCAGCGCAGGCCGGCGTCGTATTCATGGTCATTATCCTGCTCGACCACGATACACCCGCAGAATTTGCATCTGTACTGCCACTCGGTTACAGGTCCCTCTTTTATCTTATTCTGAAAATACATGTGCTGTCCGCAGTTGGGGCAGATGTGGTCGGTGGGCTCATAATCGTAATTCACAGTGAATAGCCAGCAGTTGTCATTACTGCGGCAGTGGCTGCCGAATTCCACTGTTCCGGCACAGCCCTCCGTGACCCAGTTGCGGTTACCGCCGCTTACTGCCTCCAGTTCGTCCAGGTCCAGCTCCATTCCATCCTGGACGCGGTACTTTCCGATTTCTTCAAAGAGGAGTTCGGCCTCCTCGCGTGTGATCTCCTGTCCTTCCGCTTTCATGATTTCGGCAGCCTCCGCGGCGTTTCCGGCTGCAAGAAGTTTTGTTTTCAGTTCGTTGGTTATATTCATACTGTACCCTCCCTGTATGTTCTGTCCGTCTGCTGTCAGTACGCCAGACTTCCAGTGATTCTTTTTAATATTTTATAAAAAATCTGATTCTCTGTCTCCCTCTTTTAGATGGATATTTCATCCCGCAGCCAAAGGGCAGAGGACTTCCCTGCCTGACAAAGAGCTCAGACGTCCAGTCTCTGCCGTTCCACCAGTTCAGCGAACAGGCCGCCTTTTTCGATCAGCTCGTCGTAGGTGCCGTCCTCTGCGATGCGGCCGCCGTCCAGGACCAGGATCCGGTCGCAGCTGCGGATGGTGGAGAGCCGGTGGGCGATGACGATGCGGGTGCAGCCCATGGCGTCCAGAGCCTCGGAGACCTGCTTCTGGGTCCTGTTATCCAGGGCGGATGTGGCCTCGTCGAAAATAAGCAGCCTTGGCTTTGGAGCAATGGCCCTGGCGATCATCAGTCTCTGACGCTGGCCTCCGGAAATGCCGCCCTGGCCTTCGGAAACGAAGGTGTGCATTCCCATGGGCATGGCCCGGATATCGTCGGCGATCCCCGCTTTCTCCGCCGCCTCCCAGGCGTCTGCTATAGTCAGCTCCGGAGCGGTAATGACGATGTTGGAAAAGATATCCCCCTGGAAGAGGCCCGCGTCCTGCATGACCGTGCCGATCTTCCTGCGCAGGGAAGGCAGGTCCAGTCCTGAAATATCTCTGCCGTCGTAGCAGACCGTCCCCTTTTCCGGCTTCTCGAAGCCTAAAAGCAGACTTACCAGAGTGGATTTGCCGCAGCCGGTCCGTCCCACCACGGCCACATACTCGCCGGGGCTGATCTTAAGCGAGAGATCCTTCAGGACATAGGGCGTATTCTCATCGTAGCGGAAAGAGACATGGCTCATCTCGATGCCGCCGGAGATGCCTGTCACGATCTCTTTTCCGGATGCCGTTTCCGGCTCGGTCTTCAGGAAAGGCTCCGCCATTTCCAGAATGGGCCGGATCTTTGCGGCGGAAAGGGCGATGCCTGACAGTGACATGAAAGCACCCATCAGCATCCCGTAGGAGGCCGTAAAGGCAAAGTAGCTGGACTGGCCGATCCCGCTTCTCACCGCAAGGAAATAGAGCACGATGTTTGATGCCAGGCTGATGGCCAGGGAAATCACAGTATTGATCTTTATGAAAGCGGGCGGGTTGTAGAGAAGTTCCGCTCCCTGGGCATACAGGTCCAGCCATTTGGCAAAGACTCTTTTTTCCGATCCCGAGAGTTTTATCTTCTGCACGCCGGTAATGAGACTGTAGCTCATGCCGGATTCCTTTGCCGACAGATCCATCTGCCTGCGGCTGATCCGAATCTGAGTCAGTGTGGTAACGGCGGAAAAGACCACAGTCACCAGAATAATGACCAGGGACGGGATCACCAGAGACGGGGCAAAGCGGAAGATCTGTCCCACATACAGGATGGAAGTCATGGATGTAAGGGCGGTGCTCATGACCATGTTCATCAGCATGGAGCAGAGCTGGCCTACCGATGCGGAACGGCTCTTCAGCTCTCCGGGACTGTATTTCCGGTAGAAGGCTGCCGGCAGGGTCAGAAGGCGCATCATCATGGCGGACTGCACTCCCAGCGTTGTCTTGGTACCCAGCCGGCTCTGCACCATCCCCTTCACACTGTTCATAAGCTGCAGGGAAAGGGAGACGCAGATCATTCAGACAGCGATCCCGATCAGGGCGTCCGTCCTGCCGCTGGAGAGCACCGGCCCGGTAAGGGCCCTGGTGATCCTGGGCATGATCATCCCCGTCATCGTTACCGCCATGGTAGCCGCGATGAGGATCAGTATGTCGCCGGGGGACACGCAGTCCTTCATATACAGGAGAAGGTCCGGGCCATATGCTTCTACCGCCCTCTGGGGCAGAGGGCGGTAGAAGCATATGGCCCGGACGTCAAAGAGTTCGGCGGCCTTCCGGTTCATCCTTACCCTTTTCCCGGTCCCCGGGTCCCTGAAGTGGTATCCCCGGACCGCTCCGGGCAGGATGGCCACCGGCAGGCCCTCTTTTTTCGTAAAAGCGAGGACCGGTCCGAAAGCGTCCCTGTACCAGCCCTCCGTCAGCTCCACGTCCCGGCGCATCAGCCCCTGGGGCCGCAGGCAGTAGTCCAGCTGGTCCTCCAGCGTTCTGACCTCTTCCGGAACTTCCGCCGCCTTGCAATGATAGTATTTCAGGATCTCATCGATCGCACTTTTGGTCACGATCCGTTCGTCGCCGATCTTCCGGGCCGTCCTCTGTCCCAGAACGACGCCGGCGATTTTTATATAGGAATCCTCCAGGAGGCGGTCATCCGCCTTTCTGCGTTCCTCGATCTGATTTTCAAACCATCCCATACCGTCACCCCCTTACTCGCTGGCCACAAGGTCGGCGTAAACGCCGCCAGGGCCATCAGCTGTTCATGGGTGCCGCGCTCTGCCACTTTTCCGTGGTCCAGAACGATGATCTCGTCGCAGTCCCGGACAGTGGAAAGACTATGGGCGATGACGATGCAGGTAATGCCCCGGTCACGGACGGCGTTCACCACTTCGTACTCCGTCCTGGCGTCCAGGGCGGAGGTAGCTTCGTCCAGAATTATGACCGTAGGAGTTCTTCGAAAAGATCGAGACCGATCCCGCCTTTCCCAGGACTTCCCAGCCCTCGCCCGCCATGTTTGAGGAACTGTTCGAAAAAGCGAAAAAGGACGGCGACGAGGTCGTCTACATTCCCCTTTCCTCCGGCATTTCCGGAGACTATCAGACGGCTGCCTCCGTCAGGGAAATGGTCGGTTATGACCGGATCTACGTCGTGGATTCCCTGACCTGCACCGGGGGACAGAGGCTCCTGGTGGAAGAGGCGGTCAGGATGAGGGACGCAGGAGAAGGCGGAAAGGCCATCGCAGAGGAAATGGAAAGACTTGCCGGAAAAGCCGCCATCTATACTGTCATGGACACGCTGAAATACCTCTACAGAAACGGCAGGCTGCCAGCACCAGCTATTACATAGCAAACCTGGGCCGCATCAAGCCCATCATGCACTGCTCCATGGACCTGTCAGGAGGCAAGGCCATCATCGCGGCCAAACCTTTCGGTATGGCAAGGGCCATGTGTATATAACGGACAGCCTTAAAAATTAATCCTCCGGATCCCCGCCGCCCCATTTATGTGATGTATTCCAATGACAGGGACAATGCCCTGAAACCGGCGGACAGGATCCGGCAGACCGGTTTTATGATCGGAGAGCGGCAGATCGTTCCCGTTGGCGCGGTGGCGGGAGCCCATGCAGAAAGAAATGCCTGTGCCATTGCCTGTATCATGGCCTGATTCGGGATTTCGGACGCGCCTTACATGACGAAGTGCCTGCCCCTGGTCTCACGGACTATTCTGACTCTTCCGCAGTATTTGTCCTCCATGAGATGATCAGTCTGCGACCGGGTCTTTACGATCTCCATGGACATAAAACAGCCTGTGATCCCTGTCCAAGGGGCGGAGGATGTCGTAATCCCCATGCCGGCAGACAATAGCGCATACAACAGGCAGGTCTACAGTTTTTTCCCGCAGCATTTTTTGTATTTTTTACCGCTTCCGCAGGGACAGGGATCATTGGGATAGATCTTGCGGTTTTCGGTCTTCATCCCCCCGGACGGACCGTTCCCGAATCCCATCATGGGGATGACAGTACCTGTGCTGTCTGTATCCACGTCGAATCCCATTGCCTCCATCTGTTCTCTTCCTTCTTCGAGAAGCTTTGCGGCGGTGCTGCTCATGGGAACGATCTTATGTTTCATGCCCGGCTGGATCAGAGGCGCAAAGGCAAGCATTTCCTTGGGCGTATGCCCCTTCAGTTCAAACATCCTGGTGCTGTTGGCGGTCTCTGTAACAGCCTTTACAAGTTTCTCCGTCTGCCTGTCGGACCTGAAGGAAAGCATCTTTTCGTTCAGGTATTCCATGTAGTCGGAAATGGATCCTCCCATGGAAAAAACATCGTAGGCCTTACTGCAGTATTCTCTGCAGTCCTTCTTATCAATGCCCGTTTCCTTAAGGAAGAAATCATACAGACGGCGGTAGGCCGGCTCCGAAGCCGGATAGTCGTTTTCGGCATAATCCAGGATCTCGCTCTCGGAAGGAATGTACCATGGGACGTTCCTCTGGCTTTTTTCGATTTCCAGATAGATTCTGTCCTCTGATGCCCCCTCTGCCACGATCCTGTCTCCGATCCTGCGGCAGGGATTCAGTCTGTCCGGAATTTTCTTCAGAATACTTTCAAACTCTGCCCGGTCCGTTTTAAAGCGGTCTGTCAGACTGTAAAGCCTGTACAGCAGATCGGTCCTTCCCACCGCATACAGAAGGGAGAATGTGTAGAGACAATCTGTCAGCCATCTCGCCTTTCTGTGGAAGTCACGATAGCCGCCGGCGCAGATGATTCCATATATAGTCTCCGCATCCTCCGGGACCTCGATCGTGCCGTCTGGGAGTTCGCCGACATAGTCCAGATACAGAAAGCCGTCCAGCCGGTCCATTTCGTCCTGACCCGGAAAGTGTCTTCCTTTTGAGATCACTCCTTCGAAGGCATCCAGTTCAGACTCCTCCAGTTCAAGCAGTCTCTCTCTCATGAAGTCCGGTTCCAGAATATGCCTTGCCAGTTCATGAGCTATCCCGGCCCTGGAGGAGGCATGCAGTTTGCAGCCGTAGTCCTTTGCCAGGGACGTGAGGTCTTCCCTCCTGTATCTTTTCAGCAGATCCTCCACCGATCTTGTCCTGGCAGGTCCTTTATTTTCAGGTTCCGCCGCCGGTGCAGTATTCTGCCCCGCACGGATCCTTGCGGCTTCCGCCTTTCTGGCTTCGATCTCCTTATTCAGCTCATCTATTCTCTTCTGGAGCTGCTCGATCCTGTCATGGATCTCTTTGCTCATTTCCGTTTCAGGGTTCCGGAGCACGCCGCCCTGACTCTCCCTCTCAGAGCAGATCCTTATTCCTTTTCCCTTTCTGACCTGTTCACAGACAGACGCAAAGTCAGGATATTCCGCTTCTCCTTCTGTAACAATGCACGTGCGGCGAAGTTTTCTGTTGAGTTCCTGCGGAGAAGACCAGAAGGGGTCCACGTCAGGGCCTGTTTCCTTTAAGATCAGAGGATGATCCAGAGGCTCCCTTTCGCTGCCCAAAAGGACTCTTTGTGCTGCTCCCTCGATCTCAACTCTGTATCTGGGCTGAGCTTCCCCTTCCGTATTCACACAGAAAGTAAACCAGGTCCTTTTCAGGACCCAGTCTTTTATGACAGTCTTTACCGCATTCCGGTAATCAAACTCAAGATCTCTTATGGTCAGTACCGGACTGTCTCCTTCGACCATTCTGTCCTTCTCCTGAAAAAACTCAAACTCATAACGGTCTGTCAGAGGCAGTTCCAGCACAGTTTCCAGAATAAAAGCCAGCTGGGCAAAGGTTATTTCCATAGGAATAAATGCGCGCCTCCATACAGGCGGTTTTGTTCCTTTTCGGATCGCTTTTACTCGAATAAACATAGTGGCTCCCTTCCAAAAAGATATTTCCGGGTCTCCCCGGTGCCATACTCATCTTACCTTCTCTGACCGGATGCTTCAAGGAGAGCCTCTTCCCTTACCTGCATGTTATTTTCTTTTTTATTCATTTTTTCCGGTATAATGGCTTTCGGATGCCGCCTTGGGGATTCAAAACCAATGCTTCCCGCCGGGCAGTGAAAAACCTCTGAGACTGCTGCAGTCCCAGAGGTTTTCTGAATTCCGGTATAGAGACCCGGCCCCGCGGAAACTATTTTTTCATCTACGCCTGTAATCCGCCGAAACATCCGTATAGGAACGCTTTCCGTTTATATAGTCGGCGAAGGCGTGCTCCGCGTCCATGCCGCGGAACACTTTGCACAGGCCGCACATATCGCAGTCGGCTATGCAGGGGTATCTGGCCTGAATGAATGCTCTGCGCTCCTCGGCGGTCGAATCTGCTAAATCAGGTGCAATAAGCATGACAGTTCCTCCCATGTTATCTGTCCGGACCTGACAGTTCATCATGCGCGGACAAAAGGCGCGCGGTATTCCTCATTGATCTCCCGGATCTCCTTTTCGCCGTCGATATAGGGCTGGTAAATATTTTCGGTTCTTCCGCCGCCGCGATTGTCGCATCCCGAACAGAATTCACAGTCGATTCCGCAGGCGCCCCACAGTGCCTGATGAACAATACGGATCCTCTCTTCCCGCGTGGTGTCTTTGATCAGAATGGAAGCCATAACTGTACCCTCCTTTCACTTTGCGGTATTTGTGGTATTACGTTTATTATATCACATTTAAGCGCTGGCGGAATCCAGTCTGCACATGAAGTATTTTTTCGCTTCCGGATTCTGCCGCAAAATCCCATATTTATATGCTGTTTTATGCTCCTGACTGTCTTCAGTCATCATCCTCTGTATACTCCAGCAGGTCTCCGGGCTGACAGTTCAGGGCCTTGCAGATGGAATTCAGGGTCTCAAAGCGGATGCCCTTCATTTTTCCGGTCTTCAGATTTGACAGGTTCACATTCGAAAGACCCACCTTATCCGCCAGTTCGTTCAGGGACATTTTTCTGTCCGCCATCATGCGGTCCAGTCTGATGGTGATCGCCATATTCCGCCTCCTTACACTATGCTGTCCACATCTTCCTGAAGGTCCAGCCCCTTTTCAAAAACATAGGCAATGGAACCGATGACAAATGCGATGACCACCATGTAGAACCATTTCTCATCAAGTAAAGCACTGCTGTAGTCGAACTTTACCATTGACATCACGTCCCTGACAGCCCCCGGGATGATGCCGAGAAGCAGCTGCAGGATCGCTATGGCTTTTACCATCCTTATGTTCCTTCTGGTAAAGGGAGTCTTTTCCAGAGAGTCTTTTGCTATCAGAAGCACCAGATAGAGCATGATGCACAATATGGTGATATAGCAGAGCCTGGATGCATCTTCCATCAGGACGCAGTATTTATAGTCTGTATGGCCGTTTTCGTCGAGCAGACAGAATCTGTTCTGATCGATCTCTCCCCAGTATTCTCCGTCTGCATACAGTTTATAGATTTTCCCTGTCTGGGGAAAGGTCTCATCTGCTTCATAGCGGATCTCAAAGGCAGAGGCATCGGTCCTGACATCCTTTATCAGATCCTGCAGTGAAAACAGGATCAGCAGAATCACCGCCGTGGAAAAAGCGGTTATGAGTCTCAGTCTTTTTCTCTTTATGCTTTCCGGATCTGTCTTCTTTTTCCTGCCCATCATCGATAGAACCTCCTTCATCTATTTAAGAACCAGTTTAAAGTTTTACTTTAAATATTTAAAGTTTATAGTATGAATATATCATCCTCCCCAGGCAGTGTCAATAGATATTTAAAGTTTTACTTTAAATTTTTAATATTTTACTTGTTTGACCGGAAAATCCCGATCTCTGACACGTAAGCACCGTATCAGCAGATTTCAGACATACGGCATCAGGCAGGATGCATGGGAGGGAGCTTTCGCCGAAGGCATAAAAAGGACTCTGCAGACCGGCCCTTCTTTCCCGGGCCGGTGCGCAGAGTCCTTCTGATCTATTCTGCTTTTTTTATCTGTCTGACGGGGCCGGTAAAGCCGGGCCCGTTTTCCCCGAGGCACTGCCTTTAATGTCAGCTGCGTTAAGGAACAGATTCCCTGCAGGGATCATTCTTTTCTTCCGTTCCTTACATCCTTCCGATTCCTTTTTTTCATATAGACAAGTCCGGAGAAGGCTGCCGAAAGAAGGAGCGCCCAGAGGACCGGATGACTTTCATCTCCTGTCTTTGCCGTGGCCGTTTTTTTGGAAGAATCCTTTGTTGATTTGGAGGACCCGGAATCCTTCTTTGTATCCTTTTTTGTATCCTCCTTTGTATTCTCCTTTGTATCCTTCTTTGTATTCTGCCCGGAATCCTCTCCGGTATCCTCGGAAGCACCCTGCTGAGGATCTTCTTTTCCCCCTTCGCCCTCCGGCTCCTGTGCATTCTCACCGGGATCCTTGTTCTCATCCTCCTGCTCCGGAATTCCTTCCGTATAATAGGAATCCGATTCGTGGATCAGTTCCAGAATATGCTGGGGATAATGATGCTGCAGGATCGTCTTCCCGTTCTCCATAAGCGACCTGAGGTGATACAGACTCATCATATTTTCGGGGTACCCCGCTTCCTCATCTTCTGCGGGTTTCCCCTGGCCTTCCCCGTAGCCCCTCATATACTCCTCTTCGTAGGATGCATTATATGCTTCGATGTATTCGTCTGTCATCCAGTCTTCCGCATAAAAGAATTCGTCGTAAGGGACAGGCTCCTGTCCGTGGGTCGCCGCATAATATCCTTCGTTATACGAATGCCTGGCGCCGTCGTATTTTCCTTTTTCGGCCAGATCCTCACTGTGTTTTGTCCCCAGGTCATATGCTTCCAGATAGGCCGGAATATAGGCATTCCTGTACGCCTCTTCGTATGCCGGACCGTAATCATCCCATAAGTTTAATTCGTTTTCATTACGGGGACTGCCGTAGAATCCGTCATCGTATCCGTAAGAGCGGCCCGATCCTTCGCCGTCCCTTCTGCCCATATCCTCATCGGAGAGATAATAATTTTCGACCTCATTCCTGTAGAACTCATCGTAATCGATGCCGTCATAGTAGTTGCTGTCATCCACAATAACGGGGCCGAGCACCCGCAGGATCGGATAGAGAGCCCCTGTGAAGGCCTGATATTCCTCATCCGTCAGGACCGACCCGCCCGGCGTGTCTCTCACTTCATCGATCATCCCAATAAGACTGTCTGTTAAACTCTGATAAAGATAATCGGAATTATGGTCCAGGACAGACCAGACTTTATCCTTCAGAATGTTAAAATTCTCTTCATTATCCAGGATATGTTCTTTCAGATCCTGCGTAACGAAGTCATTCAGCTTTTTGCGGTCCTCTTCGGATTTGCCGAAATAGATATCCAGCAGCCTGCTGACCGGCTCTTCCAGATACTCCGAATAAGTCTCCCTGCTCAGTCTGGAAGCCAGCCAGGAAATGAACTGGTCATTAAACTCGTTTATACTGACATCCTTATATTCTGTCTTCTCTTCCAGACCGACATAGGTCGTGACGGATTCATCCGAATCAATGATTATTTCCCTGCCGTTATTGTGAAATCCCCATTCTTCCGGGTATACCAGAGGGACTAAATCGTTTTTGTCTCTGACGTTGTATATGTTGTCATAGACCGTATCATCGGCCGACGCCGCCGGAGCCTCAAATGTATAGACGAACAGGTCGTCCGCTCCTGTGTTAAACTCGTCCGGATGCCTGTTAATATAAACGCCCGCCAGATCCGCTATGGTCCCCGCTCTCGAAAAACCGGTCATCCAGATCTGAACATTGTCAAGGTCCTTCCCGGAAATGTAATCCCTGAGTCTTTTTATGACCTTTTCTGCGGCATCGTCAAAGCCCCTGGCATTCCCGCTCTTTCCGACAATAAAACTGTTTCCCCATTCCGAATCATACTTCTCGCCCCGGATGGCTGCGGCTATCAGGTTTTTCCCGTCCACTTCCCTGCGGGCAATAACCGTTCCGACCGTATCCAGAGTCGGTTTCTCTTCTATATCGAATACCTCGATTTCCTCAAAGCCGATCCCGTCAAGCAGGGCTTTTGTAAATGAACTGTTTCGTACTTCAAAGGTAGAAACAGCCAGGTTGTATGACATCGCCGCCAGATGCTCATTGTATGTCCTGCTGCTCTCTTTAAAGTACCCGTCACTGTAAAAGTAATCTTCTTCTGCCGCCTCTTCCTCGAATGCGGGCATGTATCTGAATTTTCCGGTCTGGACCGATTCGGCATCTGCGGCAAGGGGCATGCTCAGCAGTAATGTCAGGATGACCGCCAGAAACTTTTTCATATCAATCTTCCTCCGTTGCAGGCACATATTCTTAAGGTTTTCTCCGGCTCTTATATGAGATCCTTTGAGACAAATCCGGAACACAGCATATTTTGAAGCATATCGGCATAAAAGTAAAGATATTTGCTGTTTTTTCCGGCAAAAGACGGGGCATAGGGACAGATCATCCGCCTGCTCCGGAACGGCCGGCCCGTTGACGCATTATTTCATGGGGGTTATAATGAACACGTTCATAAAAACATGCGGCAGGCATTTTCGAAGGGAGGTGCGCGGATGCCGAAGATCATCAAAGACCCGGAAGACAGGATCCTTCAGGCAGCCAGAAAAAGACTGCTGGATAATGACCTGTCTTCTTTTTCGCTCAGGGGCGTGGCGGCGGACTGCGGAATCGCCGTGGGAACGATCTACAACTATTTCAGGGATAAGGAAAGCCTTATGGCAGCTGTGATGGCCCGGGACTGGACGGATGCACTGAAAGGTGTCCGGATGCAGCTGGACCAGGCAGGTTCCCTGCGGGAGGGCCTCCTGTATATCTGCCGCGGAATACGAAGCTACAGGCAGATCTACCGGGATGTGTGGAGCTCCTATCAGGCCGGAGGCGATTTCAGCACCCGCTACCGCACCCGCCACGAGCTGCTCCTGTCCCAGATCAGGGAAATGATCCGGGACCTGTACGGGCGCTTTGGAGTGCCCTGTCCGGAAAACAGAAGGACCCTGTTTGCAGAACTGATCATAGCCGGTGCCCAGCACCCGGAGATCAGAGAGGAGGAAATCATTGAAATCATTATTTAAACTGCCGGTCAGAAAACCGGGAACAGCTTTAAAAAAAGGCGCAGGACCGTCAAAAAAGAAATCAAAAGGTACGCCGGGCGGCTCATCCTTCACGGAACTGAGAGCCGTGGACAACTTCTATCAGACCTCTCTCTTTTTCCCCATGCCGGCCGTCCTGGTCAGCACCCTGACAGACGAGGGAAAGACCATCTGCGGGCCCTACTCTCTTCTGGCCCCCTTCTATATAGCCGGAAAGGAATACTATGCCTTCATGCTGGAGTGCCGAAACTCCTCCAACACGGCCCAGAACATCATAAAGAATAAGAAATGCGTCATCAACTTCCTTGACGACGACAGGAAGACCTTTAAGGAAATGGTGCGTCTGGGATGGCCCGGCGATACGCCCGCCGAAAAGATGAAGGACTTTGCCTTCCACCTGGAAGAGGGGCTGCGGAAGAAAGAGGACCCCGAAGGCACCTATCCCAAAGTGATCTCCGAGGCCCTGCAGGCAGTGGAATGCACCTGGGTGGATACCCTGGACGGAGCTCAGGACGACGGACCTCTCCCGGAAGGCGCTGACCACTATGAACTGGAAAAGTACCACGACTTCAACGGCATCACATCGCCCTACGGAGCCCATTTCGTCCTTCGGATCGACAAAATCCTCATGAAGCCCCGCTACCGGGACGCCATCGTAAACGGCGTAAAGGCCCAGGACTTCCCGCCCCTGCCCGTGGACTACGGCTACAGGGATTCCAAAAACTTCTGGTACCACAGGCGCAGAAGGATGCTGCCGGAGCTCCTGCCCCAGAGGCAGACCACCGTGCAGTCCGTCCGCTACGCGGCGGACCGCCTGCAGACAGACGTGCAGTTTACCGACGAGGCTCTGGAGAAGCTGGTAAAAGTCCCCCGCATCTTCCTTCCCACCGTCCTGAAGGGCTGCGTCAGCTGGGCGGAGGAAAACGGCGTGAAAGTCATCGGCGCAGAGCAGATGGAAATCATCAACGACAAACGTTCCAAAGAAAAAAACAAATAAAGTCAGAAAGGGGAGCAATACTATGAAAATCTTACTGGCAGGCGCCTTCGGAAACCTGGGCATCGAGATCCTGAAAGTACTCTGCGAAGGCGGCCGCGAAGTCGTGGCGGCAGACCTTAAGGAAAAGGAAAACAACGGACTGGAAGGCAGATACACCTTCCGCGCCATCGATGCCACCAGAAAAGAGACCCTGAAAGGGATCTGCGAGGGCGTCGACGTCGTCATCACCACCATGGGCCTTACCACGTCTTCCACGAAATTCACCGCCTACGACATCGACTACCAGGGAAATCTGAACCTCCTGGAAGAGGCGAAGGCTGCCGGCGTAAAGAAATTCAACTATATTTCCGTCATCGCCTGCAAGGAGCCCGGAGCGGAAAAGGTGCCCATGCTGCACGCCAAGGCCATGTTCGAGGATGAACTGACAGCCAGCGGCCTGGAGTACGTGATCTACCGCCCCACCGGCTACTTCTATGACATTGCCAAGGTCTTCAAGCCCTACGTGGACAAGGGCGAGATGCAGCTGCTCAAGGGCTATCACGGGGTAAGAGCCAACGTGGTGGACTGCCCCGACTTTGCGGCCTTTATCGGAGAGCACATGCTGGACAGAAACGCCGTCTACGAGGTGGGCGGCAAAGAGACCTACACCTACGAAGAAATGGCAAAGCTCTGCTTCCGCGCGGCCGGAAAGCCCGTCATCATCAAGGACAGCCCCATCTGGATGTTCTCCATCCTGGCCAATCTTCCAAAAATCAAAAAGGCCGGCAAGCATGACATCATCCTCTTCTCCAAGTGGACCCTGTCCCACGATCTTGTTGGCAAAGACGTGACCGGAGACCATTCCTTTAAGGAATACATTGAAGAATACTTCGGGAGGAAATAAGCATGCTGCATCTGGATCCTTCCTGTATCGGCAGAGTATGGCCCGCCTTCATGTGGACGGTGGCCGTCGTTTCGGCCCTTGGCTGCTGCATGGGCTTTCATGAATTCGTATGGTTCATGTCCGTGGGCTACGGCTTTTCGGTCATGTGCATCGGCCTTTTCCATCTGATCTTCGGCTTTATTAAGGGCAGCCTGACCGCAGCTGCGGCTGTCATGACAGTGCTCTTTATGATCTACGGATACCGTCTGGGCGGCTACCTCTTAAAGAGAGAACTGACCAACGCAGGCTACCGCAAGACCCTGGAATCCACCGGTTCCACAAAACGCATGCCGGTTCCGGTCTCCCTCTGCATGTGGGCCTTCTGCACCTGGCTCTACGTGGCGGAGACTTCCGCGGTGACCTACAGGATCATCAACCAGGCGGGCGACAATCTCTTTGCCTGGCTGGGCGCCCTGATCATGGCTGCTGCCATCTGGGGGGAAGCTACGGCCGATCACCAGAAATCGGCTGCCAAAAAAGTCAACCCCAGGCGCTTCTGCGACACGGGACTCTATAAGTATGTGCGCTGCCCCAACTATTTTTCCGAGATTCTCTTCTGGTTCGGCGTGACCGTCTCCGGCATAGGAGCCGTCCGGGGCAGGCAGTGGATCATGGTGCTCACGGCCTTCGTCCTGATCACTTTCGTCATGTACAATTCCGCCCAGAGACTGGAGCTGCGGCATGAGAAGACCTACGGCCTGGATCCGGAATACCAGAAGTATTCCGACACAGTCCCTCTCCTCTTCCCCTTTACGAAGCAGTACCATTCCATAAAGGTATACAGAGACTGAAAAAGCTTCCGGGAGCAGGAGGTTCATCATGAAAGAATTCAGTATACCTATGGCCCTGTTCGATCTGCTGCCGGTCTTCTGCTTCCTGACCGGCGCCCTGATCATCACGGCCGGCATGAGAAGGAAAATGACCCTTCCCTGCAGGATCCTCTTCGAGGGAGGAAGCGGACTGGTCTTTGCGGCAGGGCTGTTAAAAGCACTCTACAAGCTGATCTGTGCTCTGGGCCTTGGGGACATAGCCTGGATGAGCAGACAGTTCTTCTTTAACCAGGCCCTGGGATTTCTTCTGGCAGGCCTTGGGCTTACGCTTACGGTAACGAGGCAGGGCAGGGCGCGAAAGGGCGCCGATGCCGAAAAAGTCTGTTCCATCCTGCCCATCCCTGTCATGGGCCTTGTGGGGATCATGGTGGCGGGACTGGCCGCCCTGGACGCTTCCCTCTGCTTTCTGGCAGCAGGAAAAAGAAAACGGAGCGCCCTGGTCCTCTTTATCTTCAGCTTTTTCATGTGCCTTGGCATGGGATATCTCTCTTCCAGGAGCTTTGAAAAGGCATCCATGAACTGGATCGCCGAGGGAGTCAATGCGGCAGGGCAGATGGCTTTTCTGGCCGGATGCCTCATTCTGCATAAGGCAGCCCCCGAACAGGCTGCAGATGAAAAACATAAATCATACGGAGGAAAAGAAAAAATATGAGCAGGCATATCGATCTTGGACAATACACTGTGGATTCGCTGAGGCGGTATTTCGAACTGGTACCGAAAGAACTCAGAGAAGACGCGCGCCGCTCCAAAAGGGGCATGACATTTGAAACAAGGAGCTGGGAGATCCGCGGCGTCGGCCACCTGTGCGTGATGCGTATGAACGCCTTTCTGGGGCTTATGAAGATGGAGACCATCGTGATTGCCCCTTTCGAAGCCGATCTGCCCCTTTATAACGCGGACTGGGTGAATGCCTTCGGGACTGAGACCCAGATAGCGGAGCTCTACGACACCCAGCTGGAGCCCTGGCCCGAGGCCTCCCGGGAAAAGTTTCAGGCGCTAAGCAGAGCCTTTGCAGACCTTCCGGACGCCCCCGCCGGAGATCACTGGTATGATTCGGTCCTTTACCCCTGCTCGGTCCACAAAAAGGGAAAAGGCCTGACAGACCGCTTCAACACTCTGGCTAAAGACTACACGGACCTGTTCGCACAGGAACTGGCGGCGGCGGAGAAATGCCCGGCGGACCGGAAAAAGGCCCTTGTCGGTGATTTCGCCCACAAGCTGGTGGAAAACGACGGACCTGCGGTCAGCATGATGGCAAAGCTCTTCGGCAAAGAAACCATGCAGAGGATCGTGCTCAGGCACATGTACGGGGTGGAAGCCTGAAGCCCCAGAGCCGCTCTGCCCGCAAGCGGCATAACGAAGGAATACTGCATTGGGCTGCAGATCGGGACCCGGGCTTCACCGCCCGGGTCTTTGTATGTCCGGACAGGGTCCCGGGCGCCGGTCAGATTCCAGAAGAAGCTCTCCAAAAAAAACCGGAGCATAAGGGACGATTTCTCATTCCTTATGCTCCGGCTCCTAAGGGGAGGACGCATGATGGATCCTGCGTTCTTTTCTTTTATCCGGACCGCAGCAGGCCGCCGGCCGCAGTCTTTTTTTCCTTCTTTTCCATATCCTCCGGCAGCTCCCGAAAAAGCAGACTTTCCGCATCAGAAGAAAAGGCCGGTCAGAAGTCCCGATACAAGGGCAAACAGCATGACAAAGAGTATATAGACCATAAAGCGTTTCCAGCCCAGGCATATTTTCAGAGCCCCGAGATTTGTGATCTTGGTGGCGGGGCCGGTGATCATAAAGGCGCAGGCGCTTCCAAGGCTCATTCCTTCCAAAAGCCAGCTCTGAAGAAGAGGGATGGTTCCGCCCCCGCAGGCATAGAGGGGAACTCCGATGGTCGCCGCCATCAGAACGCCCCATGCCTCATTTCCTCCGAATACACGGATCATCAGATCCTGGGGCACATATCTCTGAAACAGGGCCGACAGCCCGATACCTGCCAGGAAATAGGGCCCCGTAGCCTTTACGTTTCTCATGAAATTCAGAAAATACCGGACAGGCAGGCTGGGATGGGTATCCCGGCTCTCTCGTCCGGCGAAGTCCCGGAAGCCGAAAAACTCCCTGCCGCGGTAAAAGACATGCACCAGAAGGCCGGCAGAGATGCCGCAGAAAAAGCAGCTGATCACGCGGACCGCCAGGGCAGCGGTTCCCAGGGCCGCGCTGTAGATGATGAGCTGGGGATTCAGGAGGATCGATGCCATCATAAACGCTGCCAGCCAGTCTTCCCGCATGCCCTGCTTTCGGAATGCAGCCGCCACCGGGACCGTGCCGTACATGCAAAGAGGCGAAGCAATGCCCAGAAGGCATGCGGGAATGATCCCAAGGATACCCCACTTTTTCTTCTGCATCCCGGCAAAGAGCCCGTGGATCCGGTCTTTCAGAAAAACAGACACAAGAGAGCCTATGGCCATGCCCATGACCCAGTACACGAAAATCTGGCGAAGCTGGATCTCAAAGAAATACCATATGTAAATCAATTCCCGGCGAAGAACCGTCCAGACCTCACTCATCGATATTTACCAGTTCATAGGTCCGGCTGCCCAGCCCGATCTCTTCCGCATGCTCCAGTGTGTGCAGGCCGCTTTGTCTTTCGATCCGCCTGATCAGAGATCCGCCGTCCTCTGCCTGATACACCAGATCGATGCAGGCCTGGTCCAGGGCCACAGGGTCGAAGGATGCCAGGATGCCTATATCATGCATATCGGGCTCAGCCGGATTTCCGTCGCAGTCGCAGTCCACGGACAGGCGGTTCATCACATTGAGATAAACCATATGGTCTGCTCCCACATGGTCACGCACACCTGTCACCATTTCACCCAGAGCTTCCAGCCAGGCTTCCTGGTCGCTGTAAAAGATGCTGCCTTCCGTCTTTGTCCCGGCAGTATGCACGTAGACCTTGCCCCTGGGAGACGACATTCCGATGGCCACATTTTTGATGGCGCCGCCAAAGCCTGCCATGGCATGCCCCTTGAAATGGGACAGGATCACCCAGTCGCTGTAGTTTTCCGCGTGGCTTCCGACGATCACACGGTCAAGCCGTATCCCGTCTTTTACCGGCCACTCCGTCTCGCCTTCTTCGTCCAGCAGATCAAAGTCTGCAATGGCCGTGAAGCCATGGTCCTCCGCGACCTGTCTGTGCATGGCGGAAGAAGCGCGGGAGCCCCCGTATGCCGTGTTGCATTCCACTATGGTCCCGTCAAGCCGCTGCACCAGATCTCCGATCAGTTCCGGACGCAGGTAATTGCTGGCAGGAGGCTCGCCCGTGGAGATTTTTACCGCCACTTTTCCGGAGGGCTCCCAGCCAAGTGCCTCATAGACCCGGACAAGACCTTCCGCCGAAATGTCGGAAGTGAAATAGACAGCAGGAACCTGCTCCGGGCTGTCTGACTGCCCGGCCCCGGATCCCTCCGTTTCTGACGGGGCCTCAGATTCATTCACGGCAGGCTCTTCGCTCTGCTCCTCTGATCCGGCCGGAGTCTCCGTGCCGTTTTTCTCTGCAGACGGATCTGTGCTTCCTCTTCCGCATGCGCTCACAAAGAGCAGGGTGAACGAAAGGATCAGAATAAGAAGTGTCGACTTTTTCATTAAAACTTTCCTCAAAGAGACTTTCCGCGGCCATACTGCTTTCAGCTTTTTGTTCTCACGGATTCCCTGGATGTATAGTATACCTGCACCAGGGCTGCTCCCATATTTCTTTGACGTTTTTTTGGAAATCTTTTTGTCTTTTTGTCTGAAATGCTTTTTGTGTGACTCAGGAATTCTAGACCACATCTCCCAGCCGGATCCTAAGATCCGGGTAGATACCAGCAGGGATCTCCTCCTCAAAGGAATACATTTCCACCGTTTCTTCTTCGCCTGCCCGGCTGTATACCAGTACGATCCTCTTATCCGGATTTATGATCCAGTACTCCCGGACGCCGGCAGAGCGGTATTTAAGGAGTTTGATCAGGAAGTCCATCCGCTTCGAAGATGGGGATACCACCTCTACGATCCAGTCCGGAGCTCCGACGCAGCCTTTTTCCTCAGATCTGGAAGGATCGCAGATCACTGTCAGATCCGGCTCCACAAAGACAGAATCATCCCCATTCAGATACACACCATAAGGCGGAATGTAAACTTCACACGCTCCGCCATGAGAGCGGATATAAGAAGCGACCGCAAGATGCATCTCCCCGGTAATCTTCTGGTGTGTTCTGGAAGGCGAAGCCATAAAGAAGATTTCCCCGTCGATCAGTTCCGCTCTTACGCCCTCCGGCAGGGCGTAAATATCCTCAATGGTGAAAACCTTCTGATCCGAACTGTAAGTTACCGCGGGCTCCTTAAGCAGCCTGGCACAGCCGCCCGTCATTTCTCCCGGATAAAAATATG
Organism: uncultured Lachnospiraceae bacterium; assembly: GCA_946614165.1. Taxonomy (GTDB): domain Bacteria; phylum Bacillota; class Clostridia; order Lachnospirales; family Lachnospiraceae; genus CAG-791. The sequence goes on along the minus strand of CAMOGQ010000022.1, from coordinate 10,154 downwards.
CTGCAGGCTGCCTGTCAGCAAGGGCTCTGGCCAGGGATTCCAGTGTGTTCTGTCTCGGCCTTTTTGTGCGGCCGCTCATGACCTTCTGTACAGTTCCAAGGGGAAGGCCCGAAAGCCTTGAGAGTTTTTCGTTGCTGTAGCCCAGTTCTTTCTTCCGTCTCTTCATCTCTTCCAGTCTCATCCTGAACTCCTCCCATTTGGCTCTGCAAAGCATCATTTGGATTTAATATGGTTCTATTATATACCAAAGCTGTAATTAAGGCAATATTATGGATCCGTGCAGGCAGGCCGGAGGGGATCTTCCGCCTCCGGATCATCAGCCTGAAAACGGCCTGCTGCGGCAGATGCCTTTCCATCACCTATATGGCTTCCAGGCGGAAAAAAGGCTCCCGGGGCAGAAAAGTTCATAAGAAACCCCCTCAGGGACTGTACTTCATCTGAAAGTACATCTCCTGAGGGGTTTTCATGACTGGTCCTTTTATCAGAGACAGAAAAGCGTTCCCGTCCCCGCGGCAGCTTTTCCGGAATCAGGCGGATCTTAATATCCGTCCATCCGCACAGGGAAAGGGGGGCTTCCGCTTTTTTGCCTGTATCACTTTATTTCTCCATGATCGCGCAGGCCGGGCAGGCCCGGATGATCTTCTTAAGCAGTTCTTCGTCCAGGCCGGAAGATACCGATATGACCTGGGCCTTTCCCGTCTCGCTCAGCCTGAAGACAGAGGGCGCGGACTTGATACAGAGGAGGCACCCCCGGCACTTCTCCTGATCTACTCTCACTTCTATAACAGACCGGGTCTTTTTCCCTTTTAAAAAAGGCAGACGCCAATTCATACTGTGCCAGCGCATATTTCCGCTCCCCCCTTTGTTTCGCATGATCATTTCATGCTCTGCCCGAAGGCTTCGCTTCCTCTTTATTGTACTATGCCTGTCAGCCAAGTGCCACGTCCAGCACCATCATCAGTACAAATCCCAGCGCAAAGGCCACTGTGCCCACGTTGGAGTGCTCCCCCTCGGACATCTCAGGGATAATCTCCTCCACCACAACGTAGAACATGGCGCCCGCGGCAAAGGCCAGCATATAGGGCAGTACGGAGATCACCGCGCTGGCTGCGGCAATGGTGACAAGTCCCGCGATAGGCTCCACGATGCCCGAGAGTACCCCGTACCAGAAAGTCCTTGCTTTTGACATGCCGGCGGCCCGAAGCGGCATGGATACGATGGCGCCTTCCGGGAAGTTCTGCAGGGCAATGCCAAGGGCCAGGGTAAACGCCGCCGCTTTGCTTACCCCCGTCTCTCCCGCAGCCCAGCCGGCATAGACCACGCCTACCGCCATGCCCTCGGGAATATTGTGCAGGGTCACCGCCAGGATCAGCTTTGTGGTGCGCTTCAGATTGCTTTTTGGGCCCTCGGACTGCTCATCCATATGCATGTGGGGCGTCACCGTGTCGAGCAGCAGCAGAAAACCCATGCCGATCAGAAAGCCCACAGCCGCAGGTATGAAGGAGAGCCTTCCCATGTGCTCCGCCCCCTCCAGGGCAGGCTGCAGCAGGCTCCAGAAGGAGGCTGCCACCATGACGCCCGCGGCAAAGCCAGTAAGCATCCTCTGCAGTGAATCAGAGATCCGGTCTTTCAGCACGAACACCATCGCCGCACCGAGACTGGTTCCCATAAAGGGAATAAGAAGTCCTGTCAAAATCTGCATATTCATAGTATTCACCTCATCGTGCTTGCAAAAAAAGTCAAGGGCATGCCGGGGAGTCTTCACCGGCATTTTTTACTGTCGGGACCCGAATCCGTATGCGGCTGCCTGCAGATCATAGCAGCATACATTTTCGCCCATGGATTCCATATGGTTTATATATTCGTCCAGAAATTCCGCATGGAAAGGATAGCCGTTTTTCAGGAAAACGGTCTCGCACCGGGGAGCGGTGATCTGCGTCAGATCGGTCATGTTCTCCGTTACATACCGGTAGGCCTCCGGGTCCGAAGCCGCATTCCATTCATTGCCGCCTCCCTCCGGTCCCTCTGAATCTCCCGCCATCATCAGGGCATGAGCGGACTTAAGCGACGGATCTTCTTTCAGCAGAGCCGCAAATTCTGTCAGGGGAGCAAGCAGATATATATCCGTTTCCGACAGATCCGTGGAAGCAGAATATTCTGTGACTCCGGAAAACCATCCGGACACTGTCTCCAGCAGTTCCTTTTTGGTCTTTACCTGATCCGCCCCATACTCATTCCCGGAAAGCCCTTCCGGATCCTGCAGCAGAATAACGGCACTGTCATATTTTTCCGATAGATACTCGGCAGCGCAGAGATCATCCAGCAGTCCGTCCGTATAGATAAAACAGGTAGTTTTACAGATAGTTTTACAGGAATCACTGGGGGCCTCATCAGGCTCCTCAGCTCCGCAGGATGTGAGGCAGGCCAGAAAGACTGCGGCCACGCATGCAAATACGGCGGGCAGTATCTTATATTTCGCTCTGTATTTTCTGTGTTTCATCTGAAGCATGTCTCATTTCCTCCGGAAGATACCGGCTTCCGGGGCCAAAAGAGAACCCGGCACCCGAAAATCAGGGCAGGGAACGGTCCCTTTACGCCCGGACAGGTCCTTTCTCATAAATATAGTTTCAGTACGATTTCATCATCGTTCATCTGACCGGTTTCGGGAAAGCCGAACCGGTGATACAGATCAAGGGCCCTCACATTGGGTTCTTTGGTTGAGAGGGTAATACTATCTGCACCGTGTTTCCGGAAATATCCGATGATTTCTGTAAGTGCCGCCCTGCCGTATCCTTTCCCCTGTTCCCTTTCGTCGATCATAAATCTCCAGAGCCAGTATCTGTCTTCCGGGTCATCATTGTTTTCATCAAATGCGAACATGGCAAAGCCCACCATTCTTCCGTCGGCATAAACAGCAAAGGGACGGGCAATGCCGGGGCTTTTTCCGGCGGCAGCCAGTGATTTTGTATTGGAGGCTATATACTGCTCCTGCCCGCTGCTGACAGAGAGGCGTTCGCACTCTGCCCTGTTGTTATTGTCGATCTTACGAAGTTCAATGTCCATGAAGTCCTCCGCAGACAAAGGGCCCGCCCATGACAGCGGTCCCTTCACTTCTTCCATCCCCGGCGGCCCCGTCTGCCTTACAGGGAGAAAAGCTCCTTCAGCCATTTCATGAACGAAAAAGAAGGTTTTTCCGCTTCGGCCGCTTTCTGATCAATTTCGGACAGCTTTTCCGAAACGATCTTTTTCACAAGTTCGGCGTTTTCCCGTGCAAGAGCGTTGGTCTTCTCTGTCACTTCTTCCTCACTGCCTGTCCTGCTCAGTGCAAGGATGGCTGCGTCGTAGGCCGCAAACTTTTCGCTTAATTCCTCCTGCGTTTGTTTCATGAACTTCCGGAGTTCTTCCGCCAGTCCTTCGTCTTCCAGATATTTCAGGACGGTTTCTGCCTTTTTGGCATCCACTTCCTGTCCGTCCCTGTCCCTGTAAACGCCGTCTGCATCCATGCGGTAGTATCTGCCGTTTCCTGCATTGCCGATTTCGTTGAAGAGCCAGTAGACCGAATCCGGATCGAAACTGTCCGGCGTATCCGTTGTATACACGTCAGGGGTCTCAGTCATGGCTCCGGCATAGAAAGGCACATATATGGAAAATTCCGACGGCGCCAGGGCCAGCCACTCAATGGTGGATACGAAGAGGGGGATGGAGGGGTCCTTCCGTATTTCGAATATGTGCTCTTCGTTCTGCCTGTATGTACCGATCGACCGCATAAGTTCTCCCGCGGCATTCTCATTGTGAGAAGTGGTTTCGTAAGGGGTTCCTTCTCCGTGGGAAGAGAGCACGTCCCGGAGGGTCATCAGATCGACGGTTCCTCTGACCTGGCCGGAAGGGCTGTACTGGAGGTAAAAGGGGCCTGCCGCTTCTTCCTCTACGGAAGCATTGGGATAGAGATCCTCCATTTCCGAAACCGGCCGGGGTACCACGTCCGTCATCTCGGCCAGCTCCCGGTTCAGAATGAAGGCTCCGTAGTAAAAGCGGTAGCTTGCATAGGCATTATATCCTTCTGCGTAGGATTTCCCCACGTGTATTTCATCTTCCCCTTCCACATCGCTGACATAGAATCCGCCTTTTTTCGCAGTGCTGATCAGGCCCTCCGATGCGACGATGTTTTCGTCGGAAACGTTGATCTGCCCTGTCATGACAGCATTGGGAAGAACGGAGACCGTATCATCGGAAAGCCTGGTAGCGGCATACTGGTGTCCGGAAAGGACTTCAAAGACCCATGTCTCCTCCCGGTCCGCGATCAGCACCGTACTCACTTCCGCATAGTCCGGGTCTTCCATGTCCGGATTTCCGTGGCCGAAGGTATCGATACACTCCGCAAGGATCTCCACTCCCTCCCGGGCGGTCCCGGCCGACTGCAGGATATAGGAAGCCATGGAGATCTCCGTAATACCGCCCTGGGTCAGGGGGTCTGTTTCCAGCACTTTTCTGTTGAAGTAGGTCGATACCGTGGCAGATACGGATACTCCTTTTTCGTTGATGCCCGCTTCGGCAAAAGGGATCTTCGTAAGGCCGCTGTATTCTGACGGATCGTCCATGATGACGCTGTAGCGGAGCGTATGGGAGGGATACGGCGCTCTGAAGCCATAGTCGTCTTCCAGATATTCTCCGGGTCTATGATCCGCCGCGGGGATGATCAGGAACTGTTTTGCGTAATCCGGGCCGAAATCTTCGGAGCGTCCCATGTATACGGATCCGTTTCCGGTCACGCCGCTTCCGGCGTAAATACCTGTACAGGCCTGGAGATCCATGGAGGATGCCGGGAGGCAGATTCCGAAAGAGAGAATGACCGGCAGCGCTTTTTTAAGGCACAGTTTCCTGACAGAGAATCGTTTCATGCTTCGCCTTCCTTTTTTATGAAAAACACTTCCCTGGTTCTGTTTCATCTTCTGCCCCGGTTCCCCGGACAAAGCCAGCCCCGGGATCTGTTCTCCGGCATTTCATGCATCAGAGCGCGCTTCGCGATGCAGCTGCCTTCGACTTATAACTCATTGTAAGTTCCCCCAGGCGCCCCTTTTTCTTTGCAAGGATCAGAACGGCGATGCCAAGCAGGCAGTCCGCGAAGACCGCGGGAAGGGCTCCCTCCACGCCGAATCCGTAATCATAGATCAGGCTGCTGACGCCGGTGGAGGCATCCAGTCTGAGCAGGGATACCTGGGATACAAGGCCGCTGTTAGGGAGGCCGAACAGAAAATTCTGGGTAAAATTCCACATGGTATGAATGCCCATGACTGCCCAGATGCTTCCTGTATACCAGCGGACGAGGGAATAGGAAATACCGCATACCACGATATCGGCAACGGCCAGAAAGGTGACGCCGGGATTGGACATGTGCAGCAGGCCGAAATAAACGCCGTTTACCAGGACCGCTGTCCATACCGGATAGCGGATGCAGATCCTTTCATACAGAAAGCCCCTGCACCAGAGCTCTTCGGAGCTGCTCTGGACGAACACCATAAGAAAGGCATAAAGGAGCACCGGGATCTCATTAAAACTGAAATTCATGGAAAAGCGTATGTCTCCGTGGAGCATGGCACAGGAAATGCAGAAAAAATTGGTAAGAAATCCCAGAGCCAGTCCCATGAGCAGGTTCCTTACGGTATTTTCCCGGGAGGGTTCATAGGTATCCTCCACCACATTGATTCTGTAGCTTTTTCCGGCTCCTTTAGGAAGAAAGGACCGAAGGATAAAACGGTTCTTCTTAATGACCGCACAGACAAGTATGAGGGTTATGACGGAACCTGCCGTAACCGTATAGTTTGTGTTGATAAAAGTGACGGCCGGAGAAGTATCTCCCATCAGGGACAAAAGCCCTTCCAGTCCAAAGCAGACAAAGGATGACAGAAACATATACAGAATGGTCACCAGAAAGATGATCCAGAGCAGATCGTTGCCGAAGGGCTCCCGCTTTTTTTCTTTTTTCATTTTGATTTATGCCTCCCGGGCATATAAGCCCCATTTCATACATTGTAACATAGGAAGGCAAAAACGGAGGCCTTGAGACAGGCCTCCTTCGCTTTGACAATTAAAATTTATCGGGAAATCGGAGAAATCATGATAAACCTGAATTATTCACGAGGGTAGGTCCTGCATAGAACCCCGCCCTCAGACATGTAAACTGGCATTTCGTTGGCACGATTTTTCAGGGACTAACCTAAAAATGGGCATAGTATCCCTGCGGTTTCAGGAAGGTGCCTTTGAAATTGCCAAAGTACATGAGTTGCTGGTTACTGTTTATTCCAGCTGAAGCTGCAGTCCCCGTATATTTGACAGAGTTTCGTAGAATTCTTTCTTGTAGGGGCAGCTGCTGCACAGCTTGAATACGGTATATCTTGCTGAATGGACCACTTTTGCAGCGACTTTCAGCAGTTTAAGACGGATAGTGTCGATACGCTGATTTTTCATATTGGCAGGCAACGAAAGCCTACGGAACCAGTTGAACAGGTTGTAGGCCAGTGCATGCACCTGAAGACAGTTTGCATTCACCACCACCCTGTGGGAACTGACTGAAGCAAAGTTCCTGTACATGCCAGGATATCCGCGGGAAATGCAAAGATGCAGATTCCCAGAGAGAGAAAGACCGTCAAAAGTTTTCTGGCAGATATGTGATTCATTTTACGCCCTTCCTTTTCTGATAAGCACACAGGCAGCCGCCGGCTGCACTGCAGTACTGCAGAGCATATGGGAAATGTCCTGTCTTCAGTCCTCATCTTCCGTATATTCCAGCAGATCTCCGGGCTGGCAGTTCAGGACTTTGCAGATTGAATTCAGGGTCTCGAAACGGATTCCCTTCATTTTTCCGGTCTTGAGATTTGACAGGTTCACATTTGATAGTCCCACCTTATCCGCAAGCTCGTTCAGAGACATTTTTCTGTCCGCCATCACGCGGTCGAGTCTGATGGTGATCGCCATATTCCGCCTCCTTACACTATGCTGTCCACATCTTCCTGAAGATCCAGCCCTTTTTCAAAAACATAGGCAATGGAACCGATGATGAATGCGATGATGATCATGTATACCCACTTCTCGTCCAGTAAGGCAGAGCTGTAGCCGAACCTCAGCTGAGACATCACGGTCCTGACAGTCCCCGGTATGATGCCGAGGAGCAGCTGCAGGATCGATATGGCCTTTACGATGTTGATGTTCTTTCTGGTAAAAGGAGTCTTCTCCAGAGAATCCTTTACTATAAAAAGCACCAGGAGGAGCATGCTGCACAGTATAATGATATAGGCAAGCCTCGATGCATCTTCCATCAGGACACAGTATTTATAGTCTGTCTGACCGTTTTCATCAATCATGCAGAATCTGTTCTGATCGATCTCTCCCCAGTATTCTCCGTCTGCATACAGTGTATAGGTATTTCCTGCCTGGGGAAAGGTCTCATTTGCCTCATAACTTATCTCGAAGGCAGAAGCATCGATTCTGACATCCTCGATCAGACTCTGCAGCGAAAACAGGATCATCAGAAGCACCACCGTAGTAAACCCGGATACAATCCTCAGTCTTTTTCTCCTTAAGCTTTCAGAATCTGTCTGCTTTCTCTTCGTGTTCATTGTAATATCCTCCTTTGTCGGCATCCAGTCAGCTCAATCATTATTTAAAGTTTCGCTTTAATTATTTAAAGTTTATAATATAGATATATCATCCGGCACATGCAATGTCAATATGTATTTAAAGTTTTACTTTAAATTTTTAACGAATTACTTTCAAACCGGTAAAATGGTGATCTGCATCCTTCTGGTCCATTTCCTGACCATCCAGCTCCTCAGACCTCTGGACGAAATGGCGGAGCGTCTGGACAGTCCCATAGAGCAGCCGGTCTATCGGGAACTGAAGCCCTTTGCGGACAAGATCCGCTCCCAGCATGAAAATATCCTGGAGGCGGCTTCCGTACACCAGGATTTCACAGCCAATGTATCCCATGAGCTCAAGACTCCCCTGGCAGCCATCTCCGGTTATGCGGAACTCCTGGAAAACGATATGGTCACCCATGATCAGGTAGGGCATATCGCAAAGCAGATCCGGCACAACTCGGACCGTCTTCTTTCTCTGATCAATGATATCATCCGTCTGTCGGAACTGGACCACAAGGAACTTCCCCGGAAATTTGCGGCGGTGGATCTGGGACTCCTGGCAGATGAATGCTGCAGAAATCTCTCTGTCAGTGCCAGAGCCCGTCATCTGTCTCTTACCTGCAGGGGAGATTCCGCTGTGCTCTCCGGAGGCCGGGACCTCTTAAAAGAACTCATCGAAAACCTCGTCCACAATGCCATCCAGTACAACCGTGAGAACGGCTCCATCCTGGTCCGGACCGGTCAGGAAAACAACCACCCTTTCCTCTCTGTACAGGACACCGGCATAGGCATTCCGAAAAATCAGCAGGAGCGGATCTTTGAAAGATTCTACAGGATCGATAAAAGCCGGTCCCGCGAAACTGGCGGAACCGGCCTTGGACTTGCTATCGTAAAACACATTGCGGAAATACACGGCGCGGACATCACTGTTGACAGTGAACCCGGCAGAGGGACCTGCATCACGGTGTCTTTCTGAAATCATATAATAGGATCCTTCATCACAGCTCCTCCCCGAGGAGACTATATGGCCCTCTGGTGCCATGACTGCCGGTTTTCCCGCTTCGATCAGTCTGATCCCCCCAGGTCATCCGGAGATTCTGAAAGCATTCTTACCCGTTTTTGAAGGCTTCCCGGAAGGCTTCCAGATTTGTGTTTGTACTGTTATTCTTTTTGACCGCAAAGGCTGTCTTTCTGAAAAATCTGAAATACCCCTTATCAATCAGCAGCTCTCTGAAGACATCCGCGACCAGTGCCGGCGGATTGTTGAAGGCTCCGCAGCCAAAGGCCCCCAGAACAAGGATGTCTGTATCATTTGCTGCGGCCACCTCCAGAATGTTTCGGATCCTGTGGTAAAAGACCTCCCTGAGCTTTTCCGGCGTCATCGTATGCTTCTTACTCCTGCCATTATAGGGCGCAGCACAGGTCAGCACGTCGACCTGAAACCACTGGTCTCTTTCCATTTCTACGGGAACAGGATCATCCGTCTTGAACACTGTCACGCCGGGAGACCAGACCACGGCATCCGTTCCCATATCCCCGGTACTTTTTGCATTCCACTTGTAATAATTACGGAGGATATAAGGGATCGTTAAAGCGCTGTAAAGATTGCTGCTCCTGCAGAGACATTCTTCCTGCGCCATGGCGCCGTTCGTCACCCCGCCGCCGGGACTATAGGCATTGGCAAAATTCAGGACAGCGGTCCGGACTTTCCGAGTGCCTTCGGGATCTGTATCTGTTTCATCCATCAGCCTCTTCGCACAGTGAAATGTTGTATCCTCCAGGATCTCTATATCCGGCTCAAGACTCTTTTCATGGGGAGCTGCAGCCTCAAAACCCTTAAGATAGAGAAGCGTTCCCGCCTGCATTTTCACCGTCGCACTCCGAAGATCCGTATCTTCCCGGTATTTCTGCTGCGTATCTTCAAATACTGCTTTCAGATCTGTTCCTGAGATCATTTCTCTTTATCACCTCTTATCTGACTTCCCGGACCAGCTCATCATCCCCCGGAACAAAACGGATCCGTACCTCTTCCCCCTCTTCATAAGAAAGCGAAGATGTGAGCGCCATGGGGCTCTCCCGGAATTCACCATTTTCGTCCCTGTACCTGACATACGTCAGATAAGCGGAGGAAGCCGTATCGGGATCCCACTGCTCCTCTACCCTGGAGACCACTGCATCCGTCTCGATCCCTTCCCTGTCGATTTTCCTTGCTTTCAGCAGGACTCTCGCCGCCCGTACGATAAAAACAAGGACTGCTGCAATAATGATCAGTTCCATATGCCGGGCTATAAAATCCATGTTTCCATTCCTTTCTGTGATTCCTGTTTCTGCGGCCGCCGGATTCTTATAAAGGCAGGGATGCAGCGGTTCAAATCACAAATCGAATTCTCCGGACTTAAATACAGTGACCTGATCATCAAATATCTCCCGGCAAAGCCCTCATAAACATTATTCAGTTTTCACCGTGTTTTGTCCAGATGCCCGGAACATTGTATTTCTTCTTCAGCCAGATGATATACA
>CAMOGQ010000021.1 GCA_946614165.1 uncultured Lachnospiraceae bacterium | reverse complement strand
TCCTTCCCTGACCGGGAATTATGTCTTTGACGACCGCCTCAAACGGCTGTCTGCAGCTTTTTCCATAACTCTGCTGTACTTAACATATTAACTTCAGACACCATGGCAGGGCCTCCATACGAAAATTCTCAGTATTATAGTAATTTTGCGCCACTTTCAGTCCTCAGCGTATATTTCTGTCCGTCTTAAATACAATCATTTCTCAGTATATCAGGAACATTTTATATAACTGTGTCTTCACTTTTGACTCAGTTTCTCATTAACTGCCGCTGTTTCTTACTCAGCCCATGCCCCTTCATCCCTGAAAAGTTCACCGCCAGTCATCTTCAGAATCATCTTCCGTTATTCCCAGCAGATATTTTAAATCATCAAAATTATATGGATATGCATTGCTGCCGGAGATCTCGACTTTTCTATGCTTATCCGAGAAATAGAATGTCAGCTCCCATTGAGTCCCGTCCATTACATCAGGATCACAATAGTCTCTTTTCCATTCCCCAATATGAATTCTTTTAAGCCCGTTTGTAAATGCCTTTCTGGAAACAGGGAAATAAACGGGCGGATTTGAAGGTTTTAAATTCATAGTATGCTCTATGGTCAGAACCGTTTTTTCATCAAGAAATGTAAAGGTCCTGGTTTCGCGACCTTCAAAAAAGCCGCCGATCGAAAAAACAAGCTTTTTCATCGAATCCAGGGACTGGTTAAAATCCAGAGATCTGCGTTCTGCTTTCGTAGGTTCATATTTCCCGCCGGCATCCTCATAAGCCCTGACAGCTCTGGACAGATAATCTCGATAACAGCTTATTCTGGTAAGCGGTGTCGGATAAATAGCAGGACCAGAAACTGGAACTTCTTCAATGCTCTTTTTCAGGCGATTGATCTCACGTTTTAAAGAACGAATCTGTTTCATAATCTCCTGCTGAGACTTTCCTTCCAGGCTGGTAATATAATAGGCTTCCGGACTTATCATCATGGACTGTCACCTCTTTTTTCATCATGCTGATTCATTCACAATATGCCTTAAAAACTCTGGCGTGGTTCATATCACCTTTTTTATATAATCCCTTTATATTTTTCCCAAGGTACTTGTTTCTGATTTCTTCAGAAGCGACCTCCCCTTTAAATATGATCCTGCCTTTTTCCTTTTCAGGATCATACTCTATGGTCTTTCGCCGTTCTTCGGAGGCATGGCACCATTCGTATATCTTATACACTTCTTTGACTTCCCCGAAGGATACTGCAAGAGCATAGTCAGCAGCGCTGGCGTATGGAATGCTTATCTTCCAGCAGCCCCTGGCAGCATCATATAAACTCTCCGCGCTCATTCCAGGCCTGTAACTTCTGTTTATTTTGATAATAATGATATTATCGGTAATATCTTCCCTCTTTAATTCCATATGATACCCTTTCAAATTCAGCAGTCTATGCTCCCTGTAGTCAGTATCTGCCTTGACTGGCTGCCGTACAGGTATTTTATCAGTCTGTCACAAGCCCTCAAAAGCTCTTGGTTGCCAGACCCTTGTCACTTCTTATGTTTTCCGGATAATCAGATAATAGTATCCTGTTCAGCAGCTACTAATGATAAGCCCTTTTCAGTTCTTCTACTGTCATGATATGGTCCCCTGTCCTGTGCATCATGCGGTGGCAGTTGGCGCAGAGGCAGGCCAGATCCCGGACAGGGTCTACTTCCACTTCCTCATCCAGCGAAGAAAGCGGTCGTAAATGGTGGACCTCGATATAGTCTTTACCCAGTTCTCCGTAGTGCTCTTCAAAATTGAAGCCGCATACCTGGCAGGTGGTCCCGTGGATCCGGATGGCCGCAAGGCGGTTGGCTGGGACCCGCTCATACCTGGTCGTAAGATATTTCCTCTTTCCGCCCTCCATGACAGGGGTCGTCAGCGGATCATCCGCCGGGACTTGAGCCATTTCCTGCGCTTCGCTCTTCAGGGCCCTTAGCCTGTCAATCAATTCTCTTTCGCCGGCCTCTGTAAAGAACACAGCCCTGTCATCTTCCATACTGAAAGTCCTGCTTCTTCTGTCCTGTCTGATGACTCTGAGCCGGGCAAGGGAAGCGATGGCTCTCTTCTCTTCCGTGCCTGAAAGTCCTGTCTTCTCTATGATTTCTTCATTCCGGAGACCGTGTTCTGCCTCTCTGAGGCAGTTTAATACAACAAGCTCCTCTGCGGTAAAGATTCCCCGAATCAGTTCTCCGGCCAGAGCACTTTCTCTGTATAAGGGATAGGTCTCCTTCAGCCCTTTCAGGATGACATTCAGGTATTCCAGTGAAGGGACTGACCTTTCCGCTCTGTTAAAGCAGGTGAAGGTCACCACCTGGCAGCCGTCCATGGTGCCGAGAAGAATCTTATTTCGATAGTCGGAGCCTTCCATATAGGCAACTTCCCAAAACTGGTCCCGGGTAATCCTGTAGACTCTTCCGAAGGCATGCCCTTCCCTTTCCACATCCAGGAAGGCTTTTCCTTTGTAATTCCAAGTGCGGCTTTTTCCGGCAAAAAAGACCGGATGAGCAAATTCGTAGGGTCGGTCTTCTGCTGGCGGAGTCTTGTCCTGGCATCTGTCAATATACCTCATGAACCGTTCCCTGCAGATATTGGACCCGTAGCAGGCATACCATACATAGTCGGCTGCAACACCGGCATCCGTACCGGCCCAGGTCTCTCTGCTTTTCTCCCTCCATGCCTGCGGGCTTCCTGACAGCTTCATTTTCTCTTCCGTTCTTCCAAGGTAGACAAACACTTCCGCAGGCATCCAGTCTCTACTACTGCCATCAAGAGATGCGGGAACCATTTCACTCTGGTAAAGGCTTCCGTTTCCTTCCAGTTCACAGATAGCTGCGTATTCGTCATCGTTTACTTCATAGAGCTCACCCAGTACTGTATGAGCTTCTGCCGCATCAGAAGACCGTTTGATTCCGGGATATCTGCCAAGGTCATAGAGGTCAAAGCCCGAGATGGAAGCCTGTCCCAGGAAAACAGCATTCTCAAGGAATCCCTTATGGTTATAGAAGCCTTTCATCAGGCTTCCGTATACGAACAGTGTATGTCTACCTGCATTCTCCGCTTCCAGAATATCCCTGTAGTCTTCCAGATGGTCGTTTTCCCAGCTGCCCTCTACTCTCTTCAGATACTTTTCCGTATCATAAACATCTCTTTCAATAGACCTGAGAGCCCTCCTGTAAGCCGTGGAAAAAGCTTCCGGAACCAATTCCCTACAGCTTCTCATGAAGTCCTTTGTGTGAACAGAGGCAAAAATCTTCATTCCCCGGATAAAATCATCCCTGTCATAGCCATGACCGACAAATTCCCTGCCGGCACAGGAAGTCATGGCACGCCAAAGCTTTTCTTTGAAATCAGGGAATCCCTCTTCAAGCCGGTCAGGCATCATACGGTATGCCTGCATCAGGAAAGCAGTATTGAGGTAGGTAGGCATGTAAAAGAGGTCCACTCTGGCATCTCCGGGCATGTTTTCAGGTTCGTCGTATCCCCAGAAAAATCCGTCCGACAGCCCTCTGCAGGGACGCCCGCTTGCAAGGATACCCTCCACATAAGAAAGTATTTCTACAGCATCAGCATTTCTTTCGAGCAGTTCGTCCAGAGCTGCCTGCTGCCTCTCCATCTGATTCACAAATTCACTGATGCTGATTTCATCGATTCTTTTAAATTCGTACTTCATATTAAAATCTCCTTCATGAAAAATGTATGTGTTTTATCTGACATATACATTTTCTCATGAAGGAGGTCTCCTATCATCGAAACTCAGTTGCGACTTCTACTTCCAGTATTTTTTTCCTGTCGATCACTACGGTACTGCCCCATCCTCAAGGATCTCTATCCTCGATTCTCTAATGCGAACCACTCTGCCATAGATTTCAACCGCCGTGTCATCATCGTCAACGTAAACGATAGAGCAGGAAAGCTCCCCTTTCATGGCATACATCAGTCTCCCGAAGCTGTCACTCACTTCGCTTTCATTATAAAACATCTGCTCAGCCTGTCGTTCGGCTTCCTCATTGATTTCCTCGTACCAGCCTCGCTCCAGATCCATGAGATCTGTCAGGGTCCCCTGTATCCTGTCCCTGGCATAACCTGAGAGCTGATGCCAGATACTGACAGCAGAACTGCGGGCATAGGACCGCAGGGCCCAGTTGTCCTCCATCCTGTGAAGCCCCTCCAGCATGCAGACGATCTGGGTCAGATTCTGGGTCAGGAAAAGTGGATGCATTGTGGAAACGGCTGTGACTTTTTTGCTTTTCAGATGAAAATCCTTCAGAACAAGCTTCTGGTCCATGACAGAAATCCCGTCGTAGAGGGCAGCAAGATCGGAATCAATCGTACGGTCACTTACCAGGTACCTGCGGGCCACATCATTCCTGTCAAAAGTCCTGGCCTTATTGAAATCATGCATGTCTTTCGCTATGGAAAGCTGGCGTTCCAGGGGTGTCAACTGCCTGTCAAAAGGACGCACAATGATCTTATACCGGTCTCCCAGGAAGGCAAAGAAATCATTACAGACAAGATACTCTTCTCCGGACTTACGCTTCATGGCCCAGATAACATCCTGAAGGGATGCCCGGATCATCTCTCCAATATCAGGTACCCGAACAGATTCAGACAGATAATCGCACTCATCCAAAAAAGCTTCGAGAATAGTATGGGCTTTCTTCTTCAAATCCTTCTCTTTCTGTGCATCCCTGATGGTCAGGGCATAAAGCAGGCTCTTTTTGTCAGTCAGGGAAAGGTATTCATTTACCGCTTTCTGAACGGTGACTTTTTGCATAGTTCTAATTCCTCCTGGAATCAGAAGTCGATCTCATACTCAAAATACCGTCTTTCCTCATTCTGTGCTTTGGATGTAACGGATGCCTTCATAGCGAATTTCATGGCCGCAAGTGCAGCATCGATCTTAGCCGCATCATTTACCCGGATTCCGGAGGAGTGACTGCAGTACAGAGAAAACTTCTGATGCTTTACCGGATTATCGGACATTCTCAGACGGATCAGATTTTTGATACTTTCATCCCTCTGGAAATATACCAGTTTCGGCTCTACCGGTTCATGTCCGATGCATTCCATTTCCGCAGCAATTTCGATCGTAGAACTGTTCTTTTCACTGATACTATGCTCAACTTCTGCAGCCTCATTTGCTTTCAGATTCTTGTGGACCGCCTTAAGGCCGCCTTTCTGGTGATTCTCCATCTCAGTTCTAAGGTCTTCCTTATATGTCACCCTGAAGTGTGTGGCGCCAAGATCCTGGGCAATTCTCTGCAGCTCATTTACCCTGGCAACTTTCAGATAGTGGAAATAATCATCCAGAGCCACATACCGGTCCCTGTCAAAGGGATCTACATAATAGATTTCACTGTCTCTGTCAGGATAGTAGGTCAGACCGTAAAGATCTGCTTTATCAGCGTAGATATTTACTACGGTCACACCCTTCTGTTCGGACATATATCCTATAGAGCCCTTACAGACTTCACTCTCTGCATGCTTTTTATCCATCTGGGCGACCCGGATCATCTTGGTCATGGCAAACTCAGGGCTGTTCAGATCCTCTTCAAAAATCGGGCGAAGTGACTTTAATTCCATGTCTCTTTTTGTCTGATCCAGCCAGCTTCCAAGCTGTTCTCCCCCCTGCTTTGCATTCTCCTTTGCGGCAGCGGCTGCTTTCTTGGCGGCAGATCCCATATTGTCGGCCAATACCGAAACGTCTTTCATATCAAAAGAGCCGTCATCATTCTGATCGACTGCATTGATCAAAGCAGACCTGGCCTTTCCAAAGAAATTGGGCTTCTTTTTCTCCTCCACGACGTTTTCAGTATTACTATCTTCTTTATGAAAGATTCCCATTTTCAATTCTCCTATCAACAATAATCCCTCTTATATTATATGGTGATTCCCGATCTGCATCTGATTTTCCATTACAGTATGAAGCAAATCCATTATTACAAACTATTACAACATTAAAGTTCTGTATACGAAATTTGATACTCAAATAGCCTGACTCTATCATCATTATGAATTTTTTTACCAGATCTGGTGACGGACTGTTAAGGCAGACAATTCCATTTATCTTTTTTCCTTAAACTTTTCACAGTCGTTAAACCAATTGATATATTTTACGATCTGTTCATACGCATCATCGTAGCCGCTGACCTTTTTCAGTTCAATAATATATAATTCACCGTTAGTATCCTCACACAGCAAATCCAAAACGGCCAATGGATATATATAATGACGGCCAAATTCACCCTTTCGCTTGTATACTTTCAGATGATTTCCAAATACAGGAAGTCCGCTTTCAATTCTGCTGGTCAGTTCATCTTCCAGTATTTTTTCATTTGAAAACTGTTCAGCTTTCCTGCTCAATGACAGTTCCATGACAAGAGCGCTTTCTGCTTCATCTTCCTGTATAACTGGTTCATGTTGTCTGCTATTTATTCTTTTATTGGTTGCAGGAAGATTCTTGACTTTGTCTTTCAGGCTCTTAATTATTTTATATTTATTCTGCTTTATGAAAGCCTTCGCATCTTTATTTCTTCCCAGTGCTATCAGAGTTCTTACATAGTTGTTTGCAGAATATTGCAAATCTCTTTCTGCTTTCAGGTACTGTTCAAATATTTCCATCGCTTTCAGATATTTTTTCTGCTTATAAAGACTATAGCCAAGATTATTTAAGATGAAGGCATGCGTCCCTGTTACTTCCAAGCCCTTTCGATAACATAACTCCTCACTTTTATAGTCTTTGACCGAGCCGTAGCATAAAGCTAGCTGAAAATAATAGGCCGCCTCGTTGGCAGCAAAAAGAATCGATTCTTCTTCTTCTATGCTTTCGAAAGCCGCAATGACATTGTTCCACATTTTCAGGTTGCAGTACAGTTCAGCAAGATATTCCCGGGCAGTAATTACTTCCGGATATGCCTGGATATAAGCAGTGATTTTATCAACAGCCTCTTCATCACTGCTTCTTTCATAAATATCTGACATAAGTCCACATAACTGGTAAGCTTCTCTGTGAAGAATCGGATTCTTAAGCAGCACCCATTCCCTTACATAGAATTTGTAATATGCCTCATTCGGATCCTTCCCGGACCTCATCGGCACTTCAGTAATACTCCTTCTTGCAACTCGGGCCGTCCTCAGGACTTCGCCGTAGTAATAGATTCCGGATTCATTGGGGAAGATTCTATTTGTCTGGAACATGGCCACATAATGAACAGGCAATTGTTCATCTTTAATTCTATTTGCCGGAATATAATACATGTTCTTTTCTTTACAGATTCCGAACTGCTCCTTACTCCTAAATGTACCGATCAGAACATCTCGCTTGTTCCAGTCTACATGTGCCAGTTTTTCTTCTATACCCACAGGCAGTGAAGCTCTTTCGAAAGCGGATTGAGACGTCTCGGAAATCAGTTCGTCTATAAAGGATTCCACCATTGATGTCTCTGAAGGCAGGAACGGCAGTCCGCCTATATTCACCTTCTCTATGCTCTTAAAGAAGGGATGTTCCTTATACTCCTCCCTGTTCGAATATGGAAAGAGGACATAAGCTCCGAACATGGTCCTTTCATAGCCGGTCGCACCTTTCTCGTATACGATTGCATCCCGGTAGCGGTGCATGGTGTTAATATCATCTATTTCCGGGCCAGGCGTATGGGCAACGGAATTATAATAATAAGTTCCTTCCTTTGCCGGATTAATCCTGTATTTGGCATCGAAGACGTACTCATATGTGTTCTTAGTGCCCTTTTTCTTCAGTTCCAGAACATTGTCCGGTTTCTGTGCGCCAGTAGGGATTTCATTTCCCTGCTGACTAAACTGCTTGTTGTATGCCAGAGTTATGATTTCTCCCGTTTTGGGATCCATATATTTGACTGTGCTCTGCTGTCCTTTCAGCAAAGATACATACAGACCTCTGGTATCCATTTTTATTAGTTCATTCCCAGGTACAGGAACGTAATGTTCTCTGAGAATGCTGTTCAGTTTTATAAAGCACCAATACTCATACAGAACAGCAATATCCTTCACAGAAAGGTCAAATACAGATCCCGTCAGGGACAGGCCATGCCTGAGAAGAAGGTAATTTTTATACAAATCCCTGTATCCGGGAGCCATGGTAAATACCAGTGACATGCCTGATTTGGAAGGCTCTGCGTTCAGGCTTCCGAGAATCCCCGTGGAGTACCTTCTTCTGATGCCGCCAATCATCTGACCGATTTCTTCAAGAAGAGCAGAATCATTCACCTGCCTGAATCCGAGATACTGATCTCTGAAATGCTCCAGCCGGCTGACAGTCTGCATAAGCATGTATTTGGTAAGTCGATTTTCACGCGTATCGTAGGTCACATGCTTTCTGACAGCCAAAGCCTTATTGACATTAATTTTGTCACCGCTTTTTATGGCCTGATCCGGATGCTTCTCGATCCATTTCATTGTACGGCTGTCCGTGCGTCTGATTTTATGTCCCGACAGTACTTCATGTTCGACCTGAAGCAGATGGTGCGGTCTGTTGATCAGTGTATCTGCAGACAGTATGAAATCATTATATATTTTTCTGATAATGGCAAAGAATTCTACCGGAGAAGGATTGGAAGACGGTGCAATATCAAAAGACTGATATGTTTTTTTCAGCATATCAAAAGCAAGATTATAAACCTCTGTCGTCACATCCGTCATAATCTTTTTATAGTCTTCCCTATAGCTGATCTTGGAAGGATATACCTCCAGAGTAAGACGCAGATACTCTGCATGATCGATTTGAATAATAAGATCGGTGAAACCGATGTCGTTGCCAAAATTAAGAATCCCTGACAAAATGCCAGAATCCTCACCCACAGGCGTTACACTGTTTCGGATAAACATGTTATCGTGCCAGAACCGTACGTCAGTTCCAGGCTTTGACTGGATTACAATCTCATACCTCTGCTGTTCAAAAAACATAGGTATAACATTCCAGGACCCCCGGTTAATGCTTCCACGGGGTCCTGGTTTTTCAATTGTATTATCATCCATAAAAGAAATGGAAAAAGAATCATGACATCTGACAGAGCAGGCTGCATCCGGTTCTTCAAACTTTCCTTCCGGGAAAGAAGGATGCGCTGCCGGTCCCTTGACTGTAATCTGTATGTCAGGTGTCTTGATATAGATTAGTTTTTTAGAGCCAGTAAGAAGTGAAGCCATCTTCCTCAAATCTCCTTACCATGAATGCAATCTTTTCTGCACTTCTGGGATATCTGACAGTTCCGGTCTTTACCTTATCCTCCATTTCCTTGGCAACGTTTCCTGTAGAGGAACCATAACCGTCAAAATCCCCGGCAATTTCTTTAAAGAGGTCGCAAAGTACAGCTTTTATAGAAAGTGAACTGCCCTGAAGTCTGGGCAGGATCTTCTGCATGATTTCGTTATCAAAGGCTTCGTCTCTGCTCAAAAGGCCTGCCTTCTTATTATTCAGCATGTAGAAGCAGATTTCATCACGTACTCTGTAACCCACATGCGCATTTGCCTTCCTCAGAATCTCATTCAGTTCCTGAAGTTCCTGCGAAACTGAAACGATAAATTCCATTTCGTCCCTGCAGTCTGTCTGCAGAATCAGATATTCTGTTTTCAGGAAATCATTTGGAAGACAGAGTTCCTCTGCCGATGCATCCTGATCATAAAAATCGGGCAGCAGATCAACATAGTTAAATTCAATCGTATTAGCACGGTCAAGAACCTTTTTGCTGAAGGGGAAAGTCGTCTCATCCATGTTGACCGTACCGACAATATAAAGATTCTCCGGAAAAGCGGTATTTTCATATTCAATCCCTGTATCCGAATCGGTTCTTTTTCCGGATAGCAGAGGAATTGATTCAATATGACCGTCTTTTTTGTCTCTTGTCTCGATGACAGAAAGAATATCACTCAGGTAGTACTCTACTCTTGCCAAATTCATTTCATCAAGGCAGAGAATATATGGGACATTCGGATGATCTATTGCCTCTCCTACAAATTTCAGCATTTCTCCTGCATGGAAATTGCCGTTAAGATCACTATAGCCAAGCAGATCAGAAGAATCGGACCAGTCCGGCCTTACCGGTATCAACTTATATTCTGCAGATATGGCTTCTGCAAACAGCTTAACCAGTCTTGTCTTGCCTGTTCCGGAGGTACCTGCAAGAATAACAAAGGGTTTGCTCTTCAAGCTGAGATAGAAATTTTCAATCAAAGAGCCGTCATAGCTGAATCCGTTGTTCAGTATATACTTTTTGATATCGGATAAAAGTTCTGAGATTGTTTTATCCATAGACCTTTTCTTTGTCTTTATGATTTCAGGCAGTGTATCAATCATTTCACCTGGATTCGATTCCAAATATCGTTTGATATCAAATTCTTTCAAAGCTTCATATAACTCGGGTCTTAGTTTCCAGATATAGCTCCCTTGACTATCATCTGTATTCTTTCTGCCGAGAAAAATGACCGGCCAGTATTTAGCATGAAGAAGCTGCAGAAAAGTTTTCAATATCACTTCCTGTTGTAACTTTTAAAAATTCAAGCCTTTTAGATATATGACTTTTCCCTCCTTGTGCTCCTAATTTTTCAGCATTTCCGTTATAAGGAATTAGCTGTCCAAGCAGGGATTTGCTGATATAACGCGTTTCACTTTTACCATCATATAATTTGTATCGTATCTCTTTGTCTATGACTTCTGTCCCTAAATATTCCCACCTTCTATTTTTATAGATTACCTTATCTCCAATTTCATAATTAAGTATTTCCTTTTCCCCAGTATTTGTATCCAGAACCATATTTGTAATAATGCATAATGCAAAAGCCACTGCATCATAACAAATAGAACCAGAATGAAGAAAAAAAGCTGTATTATGTTCGACTTGGGAAGTTGTTTGGGACAAATATTTTAGTTCTAGTTGTAATAATGACTCATTATCAATACGCTGTCCTTCAAGATAAACTTGGCATCTTTGTAACGCAGTACTAAGTCTTTTTGTTATTTTCATTTTTTATCCTCAAACACTTTCTTACAATAATATGACCTTCGTTTCGAGTCTGCATATAAATAATATATCTAACTATGAATTGAATGGTCGTCATAAAAGCGACATCATTTTCAATATGTTTTTATTCAGATTCTATTTTATCAACTGATATGTATGCGGGTTTCTTCTGTTCTTCATCTTTCCAACGTTTGTGTCTATTTATTCAATTTCTTTGGAAGCCTCATTATATCTGCTCCTATAATATTCCATGGTCCTGTAATCAATGATGTCCTTCATCTGATCCGCAAAGGCCTTGGTCTTTGCGGCTTTCCGAAGACTCGAAACCAGGGCAATGGCTATAGGAGATTTGTCTTCTGTCTTGCCTTCTTTTCTGCTTTCAGTTTTTCCTTCCATTTGTTCTTCAGCTCTGTTATCCAGTTTCCCATTATCATTTGTACAGAAATAAAGCCTGCCAGGGCCAGTGGAAAGGAAATGCACCGGGTTCTTCAATACATGACTCAGATGGTATCTGTCGGTAAGTTTTCTGTAATCCTCTATGCTTTTGACTTTCGGAAGATCTTTCCAGTTGGTTCCGTTATCGAAGAATTCTTTCCATGCCTCCAGGAGCTGATCCTCCGTTACCTCCGTCCTGACATCTCCGCCGTTCCAAAAGGCAAGAAGGACCGGCATCTTGTAGGAACGGGACATACTTGTCGCTTCCAGAAAACGTAGGAACTCTCCTGTTTGTCCCATATAGAGGGCTTCCTCTTCTTCCGTCAGATCGCCGACATTGTGTAGAAAGCCCAAATAATTTCTGAAGGGATTGTCTTTAGGGCTTCTCCTGCAGAGCTGGTAGATGCTGTCATCCATACGTGTGAAGAGTTCCATCCGAGTGGGCACTCTGCCCACTTTTTCCTTTACACTCCTGTATTCCCTGAGGATCTTTTCCTTTCCCTTAAGACCTCTTTCCTCCATACGGCGGAAAAGATCGATCAGACGAAGGTCAAAGTCTACAAAACAGTCATCCGGATACTCATCATCTCCTATTCTTCCCGGTTCTGTACTGGCAGGGCTATAATCCCTCCCGGAGAGAAGAGCGGGGGCTCTTCCAGCCTTTTCGTAGTTGCCGATAAAGTCCAGAACCGTCAGATAATGCTTCCCTATGGCTTTCCGAAGACCTCTGCCCAGCTGCTGAAGGAAGACCACAGGAGATTCCGTGGGCCTCAGGAACAGTACCATGTCCACCGAAGGTATATCCAGACCTTCATTAAACATATCCACGGAAAAGATGACCCTGATCTTTCCTTCTGAAAGCTGCCTTATAGCCGTCTGCCTGTCCACGCAGTAATCACTTTCCTCTCCATCACCGCTGAATACGGCTGCGGATGGAATACCTCTTTTAGTGAATTCCCCAGCCATGTCAGCAGCATGCTTTCTGGAGCAGCAAAAGCCCAGAGCCCTGTCGGATCCGTGCTTCATATAGTGGCTGTAGATCAGGTCATAGCGTCTTACATTGCCGATATATGTCTCGTTCAGTTCCTTTTCGTCATAACGGCCTCTTACCAGATGGAGACCAGAATAGTCCGTATCGTCATATATTCCATAATATCGGAAGGGACATAGAATGCCCCTGTTGATGGCATCCCGAAGTGTAATCTCATAGGGAACGATATAATCACAGAGCTCATAGATATCCCTGCCGTCCATACGATCCGGTGTGGCTGTCAGTCCCAGCAGAAACCTGGGCCTGAAGTAAGCGATGATCCGCCTGTACTGATCTGTCACTGCATGGTGGAATTCATCCACCACAATATAATCGAAATAGTCAGGAGCAAAATAGTCCTCTTTCAGGTATCTTGTCTGGCCCAGAGAGGAAACGGAGGCAAAGATCAGTGACTTATCCGTAGTCTTCTGGTCCCCCGTAAAGAAACCGTAGTCGTCAGACTTTCGCACATTTGCAAAGGAAACAGCCGCCTGACGGAGGATTTCCTCTCTGTGGGCGACAAAAAGGACCCGCTTGAACTTTCTGGAGTCAAAGGCTGCAAGATAAGTCTTGCCCACACCTGTAGCGGCGTGGACCAGTCCCTTGACAGCGCCTTCCTCCCGGCTTCTCTCCAGCGCATAGAGGGCTTCGATCTGGGCTCCCCTGGGCTCATAGAAAGAAACAGGACCTGCCTGTCCGTAGTCTCCGTACCGTTCCAGGTCTTTTGCCACGGCAGGACGGTGCCAGCTTCTGCTGTAGGATTTTAAAAATTCATCATCGATGGGGATGGAATGGCCTGTGAACAAATCCTCAAAGGTATCCATAAAAGCCTGAGCCGCAGACGGATCTGTCTGCGAACTCAGGCGGTAGTTCCATTCGATACCGCTTGTAAGCGCACTGTAAGATATGTTTGAAGAACCTACATAGACATGACTTTCCCCGGCATAGTGAAAAATATATGCCTTGGGATGAAAAGAACGGGAAGGATCGTTGTAAAGACGGAGATCTGCTCTGCCTTTCAGTCCTTTGCTGATCAGATACAGAGCGGAAGGCTGGGTAATGCCCAGATAGCTTCCGGTCAGAATCCGGACAGGAACGCCCCGGTCCAGGGCGGCTTGAAGGTCCTGCAGGATCATCTTTACGCCCGATTCCATCAAAAAAGAGACGATGATATCGATAGACTCTGCCATGGCCATGCTGATCTTCAGCTGGTAAAGCAGATGTCTTCCTCTGTTATCACCGCCTGTAAGGACATTTTCTATGACGGCAGGGGCCTTATCCGCCCCTGCCTGCTGCCTGATTTCCTGCGCCTCTGCTGTCATTTTTTATACAGTCTTACCCTTGTAGTTTTCGATACCGCCGATTGCCTGTACGTTTGTATAGCCCATGGACTTCATCTTGTCCCTGGCTCTTACGGCCCTTCGGCCGCTCTGGCAGTAAAGATAGACCGGCGTATCCTTTTTGGGGATCAGACGGGCTATGTCTTTCACATTCTCGACAGGGAAGTTGTGGGCGGATGGAATATGACCGCTCCTGTATTCCTCGGCCGTACGCACATCCAACAGTATGGCGCCTTTTGTCTGCCGGTATTCTTTAATACCGGCGTTTATGTCAGCTTTACGGAAATAATCAAAAATGGACATGAATAGTCTCCTCGAATGAAAAAAAGGGGTCATATTTATAATACAATGATTTGCTCCTGATAGCAAACCCATGCTGTCGGCATAGACCGTCATAATATCCCAAAAAGCAGGCATTTCTGAACAATTTCAAAGAATATCTTCTCCTGTACCGTCTTTTCCGGTATAAGCGGCTCTTCCCGCACCGAAAACAAAGGTCCCGGCGATCATCATCAGGATGGCCGGACCGCAGGCAGGTTTCAGAAGCTCCA
The DNA here is from genome assembly GCA_946614165.1 of uncultured Lachnospiraceae bacterium. GTDB lineage: Bacteria > Bacillota > Clostridia > Lachnospirales > Lachnospiraceae > CAG-791. The sequence goes on along the minus strand of CAMOGQ010000021.1, from coordinate 21,671 downwards.
TGACCAGGGCGGCCAGTTCCATCAAGATGGCGAGTCTCATAAGAAGATGCCCTTCGATCATGGCTTTCGTAACTTTTCTTGAATGACGTCGGATCCTGATATGGTAGAACTTGAAGGCTATGACCATGATCAGGATCCCTCTGGCTATATTGCTCATAAGTCCCTCCATAGAGACCTGGAACTGAATGCTTAAGAAACGTTAAATGTTCTATTTATTATAACGTATCCTGACGATAGATGGTAAGATTTGGTGCCTGAATCACTTATTTTGCTGCAGTTTGCTGCAGTTTTGCTGCAATGTTTTGCTGTAATACATATTTGTTCCTGCTTAAGTACAGTAACATTCTAATTCCTTCCCTGCCCACTCAAAAAGAAATTGCCACCGCAGAGGTGGCAACAGACAAAACCGGCAGGTGCTATAATGCTCATGCAGGGGCAGGGAAGATAAAGCCCTCTACCAGAATCAGAAGGACAAGAAGCATGGAGACCATGGACAGGACCAGCAGGGCAATTCCCAGACAGCGGACAAGGCGGCTGCTGCTTCTGCAGGGAGTAAACAGGCTCTGGATTCCCAGATAATCAAAACAGCCTGCGATCACGGACAGCATCATGGCAAGGAGGATAATTCTCTCAAGCCAGATCCCGGCTCCGTATGTATTACCGGTTTCCAGAGTCAGGCACAGGTAAAAGATCAGACCGTATACCGGCAGGGCCAGGACCATATTCCGGGGAGTCAGCGTCCTGAAGCCCGGGGGCAGGAATCTTAAGGGAGACTGCGGAATCTGGCTTTCCTTTTCTTCCACCGCGCTTTCTTTTCTTTCCCCTTTCAGGGCATCCTTCACTTCCGAAACAGTCTGAAAACGGCCGGAAGGGTCCAGCCTGGTGCATCTTTCGGCGACGGCAATAATATCTTCTGCCGGCTCGCCCAGCGCTTCTGCCATCTCTTTCAGGATCACGCCCAGGGAATAAATATCCGTCTGGGGCGAGGAAGAACCAAATCCGTACTGCTCCGGCGCCGCATAGCCCTTTGTTCCGAGCAGCATGGTATCCTCTGCTGAATCATAAGAATAAAACTTGGCGGCATTGAAATCCAGAAGAACGGCCCTGTTATAGGAAGTGATCAGGATGTTGGAAGGCTTGATATCTCTGTGGATAATAGGAGGCTCCGCGCCGTGGAGCTTTTCCAGTATGGAGCAGAGGTCCGACATATAAGCAAGAACATCCTCCCTGCCAAGGTCCTTTGCTTTGATTTTTTCCTGCAGGGGCTTTCCGGATACGAACTCCTCGATCACGGTCAGTTCTCCCTCTTCTTCGCAGAGGCAGACTATGGCCGGAGTCCCGGCTGCCGGATGGTGATACAGGTAATCGTATACATCCCGGTTGTAGACATCCAGTATCTTTTTGACGAAGAACTCTCCGGTATCCCGGTGCTGGACCAGATATACCTTATGGGATTCATTGATAACAGCCGTCGTCTTATAATAGGACAGGGCAAGACGCTGTTCCAGATCCATAAACAGTACCCCCTCTCTTTTGAGGCTTTCGACCATTATAGCAGACGGGAGGAACCATGAGCGAAAAAACCACTTCCGAACTGGACAATATTCTTGGAAGGACACATCTTTCCGAATTTGAGAAATATCTCCGTGAACAGAAAGACAGTCTTGCCGAAGACGATGAAGCCTTCTCCGTTTACGTCAAGAATCTTCTTGCAGGCAAGGGAATTACCCAACAGAGTGTTTTCCTGAAGGCCGATATCCCGGAACGCTACGGATACAAGCTTCTGTCCGGCGAAAAGCATACCAGACAGAGAGATATCCTTCTCCGGATCTTCTATGCAGGGGAATTTACTCTGGAAGAGACCCAGCGGGCGCTGAAAAAATACGATATGCCCCCTCTCTATTCCAAAAAGCCCAGAGATGCCCTGCTTATGATCATCTTCAACGAAAGGCCCGGCAGCATCATAGATGTCAACGAGCTTCTGAATAAAAATGATATGGAGCCCCTTCGTACCAGCGGCCTTCAGGATTAACGGACCGTCCCTTTCCTCTGTGCGGTTATGCGCGCTTCCGTGCGGATTCTTTAAGGGATGTCCCACATCCGGGGCTCCATTCAGAATATCAAACAGCACAAAACAATAATGGAGGAATAATAGTATGAAGATCAGATCCAGATTACTGGCAGTCCTGCTGTCCGTATCCCTTCTGACAGGCATCATGGCAGGATGCGGCTCATCCGGCAGTGAACCGAAGGAAGTCGTCCCCGCAAAGCAGGAGGAGGCGGCCGAAAGCGAAAGCACTTCGGTAGAAGGTGAGGCAAAGGAAGACGAAGAAGCTGAAGCTCCCGCTGAGGAAACTGCCGAAACCGCTGAGGAAGCAGCCCCTGCAGGGGGAGCCGTTACCATCGAAGAGCAGGTCCTGGTAGATCAGGACGGCATCAGGGTTACCGCCACAGAATATGTCACGGGAGGCTTCCTGGGCGACAGCATTAAGCTCCTTGTGGAAAACAATTCCGACAAGGATTACACCATCGGCTGTGATGCTCTTATTGTCAATGACTACATGATCGGCGATCTGTTTGCCAGTGAAATTGCTGCCGGCAAGAAAGCCAACGAGACCATTGACCTCTATTCGTCGGAACTCAAAGCCGCAGGGATCGACAATGTAGGCAAAATCGAAATCTACTTCCACGCCTATGATTCCGACTGGAACAATCTTTTCGAGAATGTCTATGCCGAGATCCATACTTCTGCCTTCGACAGTATGGACACCCAGGCAGACGATTCCGGAATGGAACTCTTTAACGGAAACGGCATCCGCATCGTAGGAAAGACCGTAGACGAGAATTCCTTCTGGGGCACCGCCATTCTTCTTTACTGCGAAAACACCTGCGGTAAAAATGTCTGTATTTCCGTGGAAGATATGTCTGTCAACGGCTTTATGATGGATCCCTTCTTTGCCACCAACGTTTATGACGGAAAGAAGTCCATCCAGGAAATCACTCTTTTCACCAATGAGCTGGAAGAAAACGGAATCGAATCCATCGAAGAAGTGGAACTGAAATTCCATGTCTATGATCTTAAAACTTACGATACCGTTGTGGATACCGATCCTATTACCTTTTCGGCCCAATGACAGACAGGAAGGAGCAGTCATATGAAAATCTGGAAACTTGTATCGGGCATTCTGTCCATCGTGCTCTTTGTATTTGTAGCGTTTCAGTCCTGCGCCGCAGGCCTTGCCAATTCTCTTTCTGAGAACGGGGAAGTCTCCGGTTCGGCTGGCATTATCGTTGCAGTCTTTATGCTGGCAGGCGGTATCGTATCCATCGTGACCAGGAATTCGGAAAAGAAAGGCGGCAATATCGCCCTGATCATTCTGTTCGGACTGGCGGCCCTGGTGGGCGCCGCAGCCCACGGTTCTTTTTCCGATCTGGCCGTATGGGCCGGATGGTGTGCCATCAACGCTGTCCTGGCTGCATTCTCACTCTTCAAAGGTAAAAAGAAACAGCAGGCATCCTGATCCGCAGCCTTCCCGCGATGGCCGGGGCCCCGCCGGACCTGAAAAGGAGATCCCGATTGAAACTGATCTCTCTTCTTTTCAGCTTTCAGAAAGCGAAACTCTTTCAGTATTTTAAACGGCTTATGGAATATCCTTTCCATAAGCCGTTTTTTACTGATGTCAGGGGGCTTCCCCCGGCCCGCTTTTTGAATTTTTGTTTTTCACTGCAGCGTAAGGCTTCTTTGTTGACACGCCCTGTGCCCGGAATGGGTTCCGAATCCGTAGGTCCAAAGGGACACATAGGCTTTTGCCTCCCCGTTTTCCGGTCTCGTGCACCCGGGCCTGCAGAGCATGAAAAGAATCAAGAATCCTGCATCCTCATCCCTTCCCGCCCCGGGCCAAAGGGATCTTTATTTCCTTACACCTGCAGGCGTATCTCCGGCGGGGCAAGCACGCAGTATAGAGTCGACAGAGCAGGATTCGAACCTGCAGCGCCCGAAGGCAACGGATTTACAGTCCGCTTGCGTAATCCAGTTTGCATATCTGTCGATAGAGCGGTCAGGGAGCTTCCCCGGCCCGCTTTTTTTGTATTTTCGTTTTTTGGGCTGCTTAAAGCTTCTTTGCAGCTACAGCCCTGTGCCCGGGACGGGATCCGGACCAGTACGGCCGCTATGACACATGGTTTCAGCCTCATCGTTTTCCGGTTTCGTGCACCCGGTCCTGAAGTGCTGGTGAAAGAACGAATCCTCAGCCCCTCCCGCCCCGGGCGGAAAGGAACTTCATTCCTATCTCCTGCAAAAGTACCTCCGGCGGGGGTCGAACCCGCAAAAGACCCGGATTCTTAGTCCGGCGCATATTCCAATTCTGCTACAGAGGCATATTCTGTTATGGTGCTCCGGCCAGAGGCCGGGCTGCGGTCATGCCGCAAAGTACTCCCGGAGGGATTCGAACCCTCACTGTACCGGACCTGGGCCGGCTTCCTCTGCCAATTGGGATTACGGGAGCAGATATTTCAGCATATAAAAAGGCCGCCTGCGCGGAGATCTCCGGACAGGCGGCCCTAAGCTTTAAGTGAATCATCACAGAAAATCCTGCTTACACCTTTGTCTGATCGGAGTATTCTCACACACTAAAAGGACCTTGCTGCAAAGAAGCAGAAGGGACAGATACAGAACATATGCGTAAGAATAAACAGTGAAGCAAGTCATTTTTCTGATCCTTTTCCTTTCCGGACCTGCGGTCCTTTATTTACTGTGCTTAATATATCACCCGGCGCCCCGGCTGTCATTCAACCTGTGATATAGATGCGTCCAGTCACCCGCCCCGGTGATTCTGAAATTCACTTCCTTTTTGCCGTCTGTGTCCCCGGTATGCAGCAGACATGTCGTCCCGCGGACTATCTGCAGATTCTGCTCTGCCATGGCCTCTACCAGCCCTTATATTCGTCAGAGAAGTACTTGCCCCTCTGAACGTTTTCGGTCATGTAGCGGAGAACGTCCTCTCTGGAAACCCCGAAGCGGTCCATTCCCTCCGGCCAGCTGCTTCCCTCTTCTTCGGAAACATTTCCTCCTCTTTCGATCCTGTACGAACATTTCCCTGCATCACGTAGGAACTTTGTAATATCCCATCCGTCCGTAAGGAGGTCTTCCATATGACGGTAGATCCATTCCCTGTAGGCCTGGGCCAGAAAGAGAATGAAATCTCTTCCCCTAAGTGCAGGGGAAAAGTCCTCTGTCATGTCCGAGGTCTCTCCGTGGTTCATAAATTCCCTGAAGCGCTCGATCACGTCATCCTGTTCAAACTGCATGCGGACCAGTTCTTCCTCCAGGATCTCCTCTCCGTTTGTAAAGAAGAGGTACCTGCCCGCGTCCATGGTAAGGCGCTTTGATGCGTTCTTTCCTGTCTTGACAGTGAAGGGATCATCGCCGAAGAAGCTGAATCCGTAATCCTCCTCGTCTTCTCTCACCCTTTCAATATCAAAGTAGAAAGCAAAGGGACTGTATTCGGCTTCCAGATAAAACATCTCCTTCAGTTCTTTTTTCCATGCTTTCAGGAAATAACCTGGATTTTTCACAATCTCCTCACGGGTCCTGCGGATCTCCAAAAGAGCCCATTTTCCCGGGGTATCCGCAAGATTTCCTTCCCAGCGGATCATGCGGCGGCCTCCTTCGAAGGGAGCCTTTTCCAGTTCCTTTATCTTCTTTCTGATCTCCTTCGCGTCCGAATACTCGGAGGGCAGCATGCACAGGGTCAGAGGAATCTTCCCTGCCGCCCTTTCTTCCAGGTGATGGTAAGGGTATTTATACAATCTGAGCCCGGCTTCCTTCAAAAGAGGCCAGCTGCTGTTCCTGATGGTATAGATTTCCTGGAGATTCTGGCCAAGGTCACGTATGTTCTCTCCGAACTTCAGATTCTCAAAGGCCAGAAGAGAGCCCGTATCCTCGTCTCTGTAAAGGACCCAATCTTCTGCGTGCCGGGTCCCGGTCCTTATGCGCTCACTGAAAAAGAAATCCGACCAGGAATCCGAATAGGAGTCATGGTAGAGGGTCAGGACCGACCGGCAGGCCAGGGCGCTGACCCGGGAGGGAGCCTGTTTTTCGATCCACCTGGTAAAGAAGCGTTCCTCTTCCTCCTTTGTAATGGATTTCCATAAGCGGGCCGTAAAGAACCTGTCGGATTCAAAGACCATATGGTCCTTCATGGGATACTCATTCAGCAAAGAGTATGTGAAGGTCCCTGTCCGCCTTTCGCCGAATGCGGCCGTATAAAGACGGATCCAGCAGGCCCTTACCTTACCGAAGACCTCTGTCAGAAGTTCTCCCATGCCCGTCTCCTCAAAGAATTTCTCGCAGAGAAAACCTCCCAGAGGATAGCAGTTTACCTCTCCGTCCAGATCGTCGGCAGTGATATAGGTCCATCCCATATTCCGGACTCTCTCTGCCTCCTCTTCTTCTTCCTGTCTGATCCTGGCAAGGCGTTCCTCCTCCCTCTGTTTCTTCTCTTCCTGTTTCTTCTGCAGGGAATCCGGCAGGCAGTACCAGTAATATAAAGAGGTGGGTTCCATCAGATCGGGATCTTCTGTTCCGTATCCGATCACGTTATACCCCCTGGGATTTTCTTCATCCGCATAATAGGGCATATCCCTTTTGAGGGCATAAATAGTATTTTTCTTTCCCCTTTTCGCGTAGGGAGGGATCAGTACCCTTTCTTTCTTTTCTTCTGCCATAGCGTCTCCTTACTGCTTTTCTGTATTTGATGTTTTTTGCTTTTCTGTATTTGCTTTTCTTTACCTGCTTTTCTTTTCCCCGCTCCGGGGGCCGGGTCTCCCTCGGGCCGCAGATTCCGGATCTTTCCCCGCAGCGCTTTTCAGGGCAGCCTTCCCTTTAGTCCTGCCTCTCCAGAAGGCAGGTCTCACTCCCGTCCTCCCTTTCCAGGATCAGGGACAGCTTTTCCAGATACAGGACCCAGGCCTGCCCTTCCTCATCCTCCAGGGATACATAGAAGGATGTATCCGCATCCTTCCAGGGGGCACGGACCGTCTCTCTGACCGTCATGTACTTTTCCGTATAGAGGCCATCATCGGGGACGGTATATTCCAGGGTATCGCCGAGGCCGTAGGTATAAAGGCTGATCCCGGTATCCGTCCCTATCTCCCGCCAGTAGCCGCTGACAAGGCGTGAGATCTGCATGTCCGTAAGATCCGCATCCCTGCCGGTCCTTACGGGCTCCCCGTCGATTTCAAAGTATTCGTCAACCAGGTTCTCCGGGGAGACTCCCGAGAGCATGACCCTTGTAAAGCTTCTCAGGATGTCTCCCGCCCCTTCCGGAAGGACGTTGTCGTAATCTATGGAATAGGACTTACAGGCGTATCCTCCTGCTGCGCTTTCATCGTAGATCAGGGAAAGGTGGGTAGAGGGGGCATCCATGACCATGAACTCCTCGTCAAAGGGAAGGTCTTCCCATAGAGCCAGGTTGTCCTTTTCGATCAGCTGCTGCAGATCTGTAAAGACAGAGCCGTCCGTCTTATATTCCCGCATGATATGGGGAAAGGAGATGGACCCGGCATCCCTGGTCCTTATAAGGCAGCTTCCGTCCTTTTCTTTTGTCAGCATGGCATCGTGGCTGGAGCCCTCCATGCCGCCTCCGTGGAAATAGGATACTTCGATCAGGTCTCCGTAGACCTTTTCAATGCCCCGGATCTCCTCCAGGGTAATGTCCTTCCGGAGCTTTCCGTCCTCCCCGTAGGGACTTGCCGGCTTTTTTTCTCCGCCGCATCCCCAGAGGGCGGCGGCCAGGACCAGCATGCCTGCCAGAAACATCTTTTTCTTCATGATCTCTTCCTCCCAATGCCGCAGGGCATATTCTTCTGCCTTCCGCTGATCCCGAGCCCCTCTGGGCGTCCCCTCTGCCTTTACAGTCCGGCAGGGCCTTCCTTCCCATACGCCGGATCACCTATCCCTGCCCGGCTCTCTTATGTCTCTTATGCCTTATGCCCGCCTTTTTTGCCTTTCTTTGTTTCTTCCTGTCTCTTCCCGGAAGGCTTCATGCCTTTTCTCTGAGCTCCCGGATGCGGGCCTCCATGGCCTCCCTGCTCATATGTCCCATATAGCAGCGCTTGTTGGTCTGGGCCCTGCACTCTTCCATGATCCGGATCAGATTTGCCTTTGCCTCCTCTGTTATGGCAAGGGTGACCTCTTTCATATCCTCAAGAATCTCCATGACCTCATAGTCGTCCATTAAGGGCCAGATGATCTGTAACATCTTCTCTTCTGTGCTCTCCCCCACATCGTCCATGCTGTAGAAATCCATGTCCATGGACTCCATACTTTTCCCCAGACAGCCGGCCAGCATGGAAGGAAAGATGGATTGTATATACTGTTCGTCCAGGTAGAAGAGCGTGAACCAGTCCCAGGCCTCCTGCCAGGCCTTCCTCCGGGACCAATACCTGTGGCGGCAGTAATCCAGGATCTCCTCCGGGGACGGAATATAGAAGGCATTCCCGTTTTCCCGGATCCTCCCGACGTCATAGTAAAAACAGCAGTCTTCCCCGTTCTCTGACAGTTCCAGATCGTCCTTTACAGCTCTTTCCACGATATAGATCTCTCCTTCGTACTCCAGCACCTGGTAATAATCCCCCTGGGTCGCGAGAGCGGTCTCAAGCAGTTCCTCCCTGGTAATAACAGGTGCCTCCGGATCCCCCTGGGCGTATCTTCTGCAGATCTCCAGGACCAGATCCAGGGGAGCCGTCTCATAATAGGCTCTGGCCAGATCACAGCAGTTTTTTACAAGATTCCGTTTTCTCCGCCTGAAATCCGCTTCCGGGGTATACAGTTTCCGAAAGAGAGCCAGTACCTCCCCGGGAATGCTGATGCCCGTCACATGCCTGTGCTGGTCCTTACTCATGACAGGCTTAAGCTCCTCAACATTGGCATAGCCCCAGGTGACCAGAGAGTCCGCCGCCGGGCAGTCCTTCCAGGGAAGGTCCAGGCTGTATACCTCCCGGACTTCCCCCTTCAGTTCCCTTTCGGAAACATCCTTCAGGATGGCGATGGTCTTATCTCCGGCATCCGAAAGATACCCTGACAGTACTTCTTCCGTAAGGAGATAGTCTGCGATTTCCTCCGCGATGAGGCCCCGGGCTCTGTCAGCGGATCTCAGGCTATTCCTGTATCTCTTCTCCCTCTTCCTCTCCGCCCGGATCGCTTTGAGCAGTTCGGGATCCTTTTGATCGTCCGGATCCTCCAACAGATCGTATGCCGATACCGGGGGCGGATTCAGATAGGAGTCTATCCGTAAAACACCTTCCCTTCGCTCCGGAAGCCTGCCGAAAGCCAGGGCGATCTCCCACTCCTCATCCGATACGCCCTTCGGAGCCTTAAGGGGCAGATTTCCTGCAGTCTTCAGAAGATCGTACAGGTGCCGCTTCATCAGCATATCTTTCAGTAATTCCATCTTTTTCTTCCTTCTATTTATTCTCGTAAAAGAGTTCTTATTCGGGACAGCCTCCCGGGCTTCTTCTCCCTTACCCCTCCGGGTCCGGCGCTCTCTGCCTCAAAAGCGCCCGCCCTGCATCCGTCAGTCTCAGGGCCGCCCCGCAGGGGCTTCCTTCCCTTCATGCAGGACGTCTTCGTGCAGGTGCAGGTCTCTCAGGCAGGTAAGGAGAATGCCGCATATTATTAAGGCTCACAGGTCCGTCGCCCTTTCAGACGGCCGCAGAAAACTCTCCGGCGCTTTCTGTCTATAACTATTCATGCGGTCGCTTTCTTTGTCAATAGAGGATTCTTCGGAAGGCCGCATTTGCAGGCAGCCTTCCCTCGGGAAATATTCTCCGCACAGCTTTTTAAGAAACGGGCCCCTCTCCGGACAGGCTGCATATCTTCCGGGCCAGGCAGGAGCGGCTGCTTTCTCACTGGCTGCTTCCATTGGCGCATCCGCATATTACAAAACCCTCCGGAACTGCCGGAGGGTTTCCTGTTTTTACATATGAAAACTGAAGCGGAGCGGCCCGGATGCCCTGGCACCAGGGAATAGGCATATAAAAGAAAGCGCAGACCGGTTTCCTCATTGAAGGTATCTTTCCGCCCCCGGAGGTACGAAAAATGCCCGTCATCGGAACCGGCGGGCATACTGTTATCAGATGCCGGAATTTCTGCAATACCCAGGCAGAATGCTTATACGCAGGTATCTTCCTTTCGGGCAGCTGCATGCCCTGCCTGTGGATCTGAAGACGTTTTTTGTCTGTCTGCAGGAAACAGGTCTCCGTCCGGTTTTCTGCCGCCTGGGGTTCAGATAGCCGCACTTCCATGCTTTTCCGGATTTATCCCAGTATTCTTCCGGCAGCTCCCGAAAAACTGCCTCCTGAAGGAATATCTTCTTTCTCCCGCTGAACATGGAAAGCAGTTTTATGTCAGGTCCTTCTTCGAATGCATCTGTTCCATCCGCTCGAGCAGCCTGCGATATTTTTCCTCTAAGGCATCCGCACGCTCTTCAGCTGCATCTGCACGCTCTTCAGCTGCATCTGCACGCTTTTCAGCTTCATCTGCTCGCTTTTTTTCCCGTTCTGTATTTACACGCTCTTCTTTACGGCCTTCCTCGCGTTCAATCTCAAGCTGTTCCAGAAATGTCATATATTCCTGCCTCCAACGTACATGGTCCCTGGCTTCCTTAACGGCCTTATCCAGTTCTTCAGTGAAGATATCGCCGGGAATTCCTTCGGCAACATATTTAAGAAATGCTTCCATTTCTGAAGAAATATCATCTGCCGTCCCCTCAGTACAGAGAAAGATTTTTTCAGTTCCGTCCCCCAGTTCAAGTGATGTTTTTTCGTGACAGAGATTGGAGAAAGTATATCTGTGAAGGCCTTCCTCCTCAAAAACATTAAAGCGGCAGATAAAAATGATATAGGTATCGCCCAGGTCCCTATAAGGTTTTCCCCGTTCCAGCAGATGCAGATCGATCATGGCCTGGGAGTATCTTGTTCTCTTCTGAAGAATATCCCTGCTGTGATTCTGCATTTCCACATCGTATATCTTTTTTCCGCCTCTGCCCTCCGAATAAATGTCGAAACGTACTCCCTTTTTGTCAGGCAGGATCTCGATGGGCTTCTGCCGATTGACAGATACCAGCTCCCCTACTTCACGACCCAGTGCCAGCTCCAGAAGCTTTCTGCAAAGATCCGGGTGGTTTTCCAGGACCTTGCAGAACATAAAATCATCACTGAACGTCAGCTCTTCATACCTTTTTGCCATAAATATTCCTCCTTTCGGCTGCAGTGCCGGAGCAGGAATATATGGCGGGATGCCTCCGGATTTCCTGCTCCTTTGATTTAATTTTCAGAGCAGGGTAATTCTGTGGAGACCTCCACGTGACGCAGCAGACGCTGCATAGAAATGAATCAGACCTTATTCTCTGCTTTCATTTTAGCACAAAAGACATGGAGCGGACAGCAGAAAAAATAAGGGAACGGACACCTTCAGGAATTCAGGAATTCAGGAATTCCTTCGAACTCTTTCAGAAATATCTTCATCCGATCCCCGGGAGGGCACTTTCCATAAAGGAGCGGATGACCGGCTGATTTCTGTCCTTCCTGCAGGAAATGATCAGGGGAAGCAGGGCATACTCATGGAGGATCTGCCTGGAGCGCATATGGGGATACCTGCTGCCGCAGCTGCCGGAGGGCAGGATGGAGATGCCGCATCCGGCATCCACCAGGGTCAGGATGGATTCGATGGAGGAAGCATGATGGACGATTCCCGGGACATATCCCAGATCCTTCATAATGACCGCCGTCCTGTTATAAAGCAGGCTGTTTTTCTGCGGGATGGAGATATAGGGGATATCCGAAAAAGAGCTCCAGTCCTCCATGGTGATCCTTGCCTCCAGTTCCTCCGGGAAATACAGGTCCATATATTCCTCCGGACCTTTTCTGCTCTGGTAGGAGCCGTTGTCGGAGATCATGGTATCCACTCCGAAATAGATGTCATACTCGGAAAACATATGGGATCTGAGCAGATCGGGACCGTCCAGGATCATGGTATCCACCCTGACCTCCGGATACGCCTTCATAAAGGCTGCGGCGGCCTTTGAGATCTGGGGCAGATAGATCTGTACTCCGGCCAGGGTGATCCTCCCGGTCTTTCCTCTGGAAATATCAGAGAGCCGCTCTCTGGCAAGATACTCCTGCTCGCAGATCTGCTGCGCATACCTCAGGAACTCCAGCCCCGCCTCCGTCAGGGAAGTCCTGTATTTGCTGCGCTCCAGAAGCTGGACCTCCAGCTCCGTCTCCAGATTTTTGATATGGTAGCTGACGGCAGGCTGGCTGATATGGTTTTCCTCCGCCGCCCGCTTATAGTTCAGGGTCGATGCAAGGGATAGGAAGACTTTCAGCTGAAACAGATCCATAGGGGCTCCTCCTTAGAAACACGGTCATAAAGGCTCTCTTCCTCCTCCCTCCCCGGGCGGAGACCTCCCTTTTGAGAGTCTTTAGATAAATATATTTGATTTTAAGATAATTTATATTAAATATATTTTATCTCATTCCAGAAATATAATAAAGGAGAAAGAAAACAGATGCTTACGAATGCCTGCCGGGCGCCCGGCTCCCGCCGGAAAAACCGCGCGGATAGCAGCATCCCCAAAGAGAGACGAAGAAAAGGAGAACGGAATGAAGATCAGCTGCATGGCAAAGCCCTTCTACATCGGAAACGTACAGATCAGAAACAGATTTGCCGTTACGGCAATGGTGACCAACATGTGTGACGCGGACGGATATGCCACAGAGCAGTATATCCGCTATCACGAAGCAAAAGCAAAAGGCGGCTGCGGCCTTATCATCACGGAGGACTACGCGGTCAACGCCAACGCTGGCGGATACGCCAGGGTCGCCAGGATCTATAAGGAAGACATGATCCCCGGCCACAGAAAGCTGACGGAAGCTGTCCACCGCCACGGAGCAAAGATCTTCTGCCAGATCTATCACGCGGGCAGACAGACCAATTCCGGCGTCAACGGCGGCGTCCCCACCAGAAGCGCATCCGCCCAGGCCTGCCCCTGGAACAGGCAGATGACAGAGGAAATGTCCAAAGAAGAGATAAAGAGCGTGGTAAAAGACTTCGGCATTACCGCCAGGAACGCCAGGGCCGCGGGCTTCGACGGCATAGAAATCCATGCAGGCAACGGCTATCTAATCGCAGGCTTCCTTTCCTTTACCCAGAACAAGCGCACAGATGAATACGGCGGCCCCTTCAACAACCGCATGCGTATCCTGAAGGAGGTCTACGAGGAAGTCAGACGGAACGTGGGCGAGGACTTCCCCGTCATGGTCCGCTTCTCCGCAGAGGAGCACACCTACGACGGAAGGACCCTTCCCGAAAGCAGAATGATCGCTGCCGAGCTGGAGAGATGGGGCGTCAACGCCATCAACTGCTCCAACGGCATCTACGGCTCCTACAACCTGGCCCAGGTCTCCGTAGCCCCCCCAGGCCCACGCCTGGACCAGCGGCAACGCCAGAGCCATTAAGGAAGTGGTGGATATCCCCGTCATGGCTGTCAACAGCATCGACGATCCTCTTATGGCCGAACAGCTTGTGGCGGAGGGCACCTGCGACTTCGTGGGCATGTCCCGCTGCTCCCTGGCCGATCCCGAAATGCCGGGCAAGGCCATGCAGGGCCGCTTTGACGAGATCCGACCCTGCGTCCGATGCGTACAGGGCTGCACCGGCTGGGTCATCAAACAGCTCCCCATCCGCTGATGCCTGAACCCCGAACTGGGCAACGAATACAGATACACCTTTGAAGATAAACCCGAGGCAAAGAAGGTCCTTGTCATCGGCGGAGGCCCCGGCGGCATGCACTCTGCCATCGCCGCAGGGAGACGCGGCCACAAAGTCACCCTCTGGGAGAAGAAAAGTAAGCTTGGCGGCGAACTTCTTGCAGCCGTCTGCCCTCCCGGCAAGGGCGAATTCGCATCCTATATCATTGCCCTTCAGAAGCAGCTTTCCCTCCTTCCAAACGTGGATGTTGTTCTGAATAAAACTGCCTCCCCTGAGGACATACTCTCCTTCGGGGCAGACAAGGTCATCCTGGCCACCGGCGGAAAGCCCAACCTTCCCAGGTTCCTGGGCGAGCGGGACAACATTATCCCCGCCAGAGAGATCCTTCTGGGACGCAGACAGGCAGAGGGCAGGATCCTGGTAGCCGGCGGCGGAGAAGTCGGCATCGAAACAGCCATGTACCTGGCAGACGGAGAGCGCGGCGAGATCACTGTCATCGAAATGGCCCATAAGATGGCCGAAAAGACAGACAAGACCCGCTATATCCCCATGCGCCGCTTCCTTCTGGACCATGAAGTCAGGCTCATGAACGACACAAAGATCGTGGAAGTGACAGACAACGACCTGATTGTGGAAAAAGACGGCGCCGCCATGAAGCTTCCCTACGACTATATCGTCGTTTCCATGGGCTACCATCCCGACACCTCCTTAAAGGACAGCCTCCGGTCCCTGGGCGATAAGCTTGTCGTCATCGGCGATGCCCGCCAGTGCCAGAATGCAATGGAAGCAGCCTCCGAAGGATTTGACGCGGGCTACAACGCATAAGCATGAATACAGATCCCCACGTGATCCCGTAACAGAAAAAGGCCGCATCGAATGCTGATTTAAGCCATTCGATGCGGCTTTCACTGTCTTATGTCCAATGCCACATAGGATGATTTCCCGGCAGGTTTATTTCCTTCCGCCTTTAAGGCAGTGTATTTCCCGCGGCCCTGTACAGGGCATACCATTCGCTCCGCGTCAGCTCAATATCCGCTGCCCTGCAGCGCTCTTTACCCTGTCCGGATTCGTCGTTCCAAGGACTACCTGGGTCCTTGCGGGATAGCGGAGAAGCCATGCACAGGCAATGGCGTCTGCCCCGGCGCCGTACTTTTCAGAGAGAGCCTCCAGCTCCCTGTTCAGATCGGCGTAGGCCGCATCCCCCAGGAAAACGCCTCCGAAAAGCCCTTCTGCAGAGGGGACCAGGTCTGCACCGCCATGCCCTTCAGGCGGCAGTATTCGAGAGTCCCTCCGCCCCGCATGGCGCCGCCCTCAAACCGGGTATTTACGTTGATGCCCTCGTCGATCAGCTGGGTATGGGCAAGGCTCATCTGCAGCTGGTCGGCCCACAGCTTCTGACGAATACCGCTCTGCAGAAGCTCGATCTGATAGCGGTTCATGTTGGAGACGCCGAAATGCCTTACCTTCCCGCTTTTCTCAAGAATCTCAAAGGCCTCTCCCACTTCCTCAGGCTCCATCAGGGGATCCGGCCTGTGCAGAAGAAGGCTGTCTATATATTCCACCTTCAGTCTCTTCAGGATGCCGTCCACGGACTTTATGATATAGTCTCCCGAAAAATCATACATGCCGTCGTGGATCGCGCACTTGGACTGAATGAACATCTTCTCCCTGAGTCCCCTGTTCTCTTCAAGAAAGGCTCCGAAGATCTCCTCGCTCCTTCCTCCCCCGTAGATATCCGCATGATCAAAGAAATTGATGCCCTCATCCAGGGCCGCATGCACCAGAGTATCGATCTACCTTCCGCTCATGCCGGCAATCCGCATGCATCCAATCCCGAGGCATGACATTCTTTCGCTCCGGTCTGTTCTGAGATATTTCACTTTTTTCTCCTTTCTGCCTGTCAGGTCAGAACCGCGTCCTGTGCTCTTATGCCTTACTCCGGTGCATTTATTCTTTTCTTATTCTTTCAGATTTCCCCGTCTGTCATCCGCTTCAGCTCCTTATCCAGGTTTTCGAAAAAGGCCGCGATATGCCTTCCGTCCGCCAGAGCGTGATTGACCATGATCTGCACGGGAATGGTGATTTTCTCCTTTTCAACAAGTTTTCCGTCCTCCAGGGCAGGATATGTCTCTCTGGTATATTTTCCCCAGGACACGCTGGTATTGGAAAAAGTCCTGTCATGATAAGGCATGACCACGGAGGAAAAGTCGATCCAGGGAAGGCAGGTGGTAAAAAGAAGCCCCAGAACGTCCCCCTCTTCCGTAAGGCCCTCCGAAAGAGCGGCCTTTGCCTGCTTTCTTTTTCCTTCCTCCAGGTAGGCTTCCAGAGGCTGATCGGCATTTACGTTGCAGTACCTGTAGGTCCCGTCGGGAGCCGGCACGGTCCAGGAAGGATCGGTGAAATCATATTCCAGGATGGAGCCTTCGAATATGCGCTGGCGCATCTCCGGGATCCTGTTGACCGCATGGGAAACTGCATACTGGAAGGTCAGGAAAAAGGGATATTCCTTCTCTTTCAGCCAGCGGATCCAGTCGGTGATATCCACCCGGACGGTCACATTTGCAAACGGATTCTCCATGGCCATGAAATGTTCGAAGTGGTCTTTCCTGGGATATGAAGCTAAATCAATGTTCCTTCTTGTCATGATGCATCCTTTCGAAACTGTCTGAGCAGGATTCTGCATAGATGCGAACCGGCTGCTGCATCCTCTCTCCCCGCCCTGCTCTTTATTATAAGGGGACTCCTTTCATTTTTCCACAGAGCCGTGCCTTCCTGTCCCCAGACAGATTCTATCTGAAGGTCCCGAAAATCTGACAGGCCCTCCGGACCGTCCCTGTAAAAATATAGTCTTTAAGACATTTTTCTGGTACTGTTCCTGAGCCCGCCTGCGGAAAAAGAAGAAAGTTCGTACAAAACAGAAAACGGATGAGAAAGAACTCTGCAGCGTCCCGTAAACCGGCGCTTCAGATCCTTTTACCATCCGTTTTCTACAGTATGACTGCTCTTTTCCCGGAAAATTTCCTGCCGTCAGTCTTCGTAATCTGTCCTGACAGGTGAGATCACAGGCTTTCCCTCCCTGTCAAGAAGAGGCGTCAGTCCTCCGGAATAACCGCTGACATGGTAAAGGTAATTGACTCCCGTTTCCCTGTCCACCCAGATCTCCGTTACCGTCAGGGTACCCTGTGAATATACCTTTTTAAATCTCTCCTGCTTTGCCATCTTTATTTCCTCCTCTTCAAAATAAATATTTCTGTATTTATGGTTCTGCCCCGGATCCGACGATGCCGCTTCCTGTCAGTCAAATATCCTGACAAGGCTTACCGGATCCCATATCCTGTACAGATAAAGCCCTGTGACTGTCAGATCAAAGGGAAAGCGGACGTCTCTGTCCAGGGACTCTCTGATCCTTCTGATCTGACCCTGATCTTTGCTCACCGCCGGAGTAATATGAGGATGCCCTGCTGACTCTTTTCCCAAAACCTGTCCTATCCCGGCGCACATATCCCTGTATTCCTCTGAAAAGGAAACTTCCGGGCAGAGGACAGTACTTTAAGGACAAGATTGTCCTTTTTCCGGGCATAAGGCCTGTCCCGGTTACATATGCCCGACATTGCCCCGGAAAGCGGAAGTTTCCGATTCTTTCCATGAATACGGCATCTGTCTCCCTGGAGCTGTGAGCCACGGTGATATGATACCGCATAGCTGCATCTGCCTTCTTCCTGTCACAGCCTCTCCCGAAGGGAATCTTAAGAGCATCTCCTGCCGCTGCTTCCTACAGCGCAGATCTGATCTTTAGTTCATCCTAATCCGAAAATACAGTGACAGGCGTATGCTTCAAAGCCCCTCCCTCCATGTTCTTACGGAGATATCCCCAGACCGGTCCTAAATGAGGCAGATCTGTCTGCAGACGGCCCGAATCATGTATTCAGGATACCTGGAAAATGTCAGGAAATCCCGTACTTCTCATATAATGCCTCGCGTTCTTCCTGCGTCCCGTTAAGGGCCCTGTCAAATTCATCGCTTCCCGGCGTCAGCTTCTTCAGCAGAGAAAGCACCATTTCAGTTCCGAGTTCTTTCCCAATCTTTTTTCCGTTTTTTTCTCCTTCTCTCCTGGCATCCTCGGCAACGATTTTCAGGACCTCTTCTTCGTTGTATTCGGTCTCCAGCATTTTTCGTTCCTCCCTTTGCAGCTTATCAGAAGATCCCATATCTCGAAATCTTCCGGCATCTCATGGGTAGCCTTGTCGATTACATCCACCAGAGGCATTTAGGAGCTGCCCGGGATTCTCGTTACTTTTCTTCTGTAATTCCGTACTTCTTATATAATGCTTCACGTTCTTCCTGTGTCCCGTTAAGGGCCCTGTCAAATTCATCGCTTCCCGGCGAAAGCATCTTCAGCAGAGAAAGCACCATTTCAGTTCCGAGTTCTTTCCCAATCTTTTTTCCGTTTTTTTCTCCTTCTCTCCTGGCATCCTCGGCAACGATTTTCAGGACCTCTTCTTCGTTGTATTCGGTCTCCAGCATTTTTCGTTCCTCCCTTTGCAGCTTATCAGAAGATCCCATATCTCGAAATCTTCCGGCATCTCATGGGTAGCCTTGTCGATTACATCCACCAGAGGCATTTAGGAGCTGCCCGGGATTCTCGTTACTTTTCTTCTGTAATTCCGTACTTCTTATATAATGCTTCACGTTCTTCCTGTGTCCCGTTAAGGGCCCTGTCAAATTCATCGCTTCCCGGCGAAAGCATCTTCAGCAGAGAAAGCACCATTTCAGTTCCGAGTTCTTTTCCGTTTTTTTCTCCTTCTCTCCTGGCATCCTCGGCAACGATTTTCAGGACCTCTTCTTCGTTGTATTCGGTCTCCAGCATTTTTCTCACCTCCGCTTTGTGGCTTATCAGAAGATCCCGTATCTCGAAATCTTCCGGCATCTCATCAATAGCCTTGTCGATTGCTTCCACCAGAGGCATCTCTTCGTTGTTTGTACGAATCCTGTCGATCAGCCAGCTGTACTCCCTGAGGGGCTGGCAGGATTCCAGAAGAGATTCACTGTGGCCTCTGTTAATATTGATCATCCGAACGCGTACGTCGATATCCGGATCCGCACCGGCGGGGAAGGAATCCCGCAGGTGCAGGATCATCTCATCAGGCTTCCCGCCCTTTCCATTGTAGAATACCACCAGTTTGGGGACAGGAAGCTCCAGAAGACGGCTTCCGTAAACATTCTGATGATTCTTTTTATTGTAACCCGCATAAAGCTTTGCAATGTACTGCAGCATGCGCAGCGGCATATTCGGATTAAAGGACGACTGCTGCTCGAACAGATTCATTTCACCCGCGATCAGAAAAGATATGTCATTATGCATGCCCAGATACAGGATCTCGTCTATTGTGTTGATCTGAATGTCGTCTTTGTCCGTATAGGCCGATCCCCGGACTGCATTATAAAGGCTGAGGGTCCAGCCTTTACGTTCCTCCCTTCCGAACAGGAAATGGAAGAGCCTGTCACTGTACTCTTTGTTTGCATTACTCATGAATGTCAACCTCCCTTCCAGAACAGAACACTGCTTTCAGCAGATGGCAGGGAGGCCTGAATATTATATTTTCTGTCAGCATCCGGGCCAGATTCCCGGTCACTTCCAGGCATCATGGCTGTCTTCACGCTTCCCTGCAGTATCAAATTTTTAAACAGCAAGGAGAATCGTGGAGAATACCACCGAAGGCGGCCGGGACCGGCCGAAAGAAATGATCAGACTTGCTATAACAAGAATACCATATCCGGCACGGTGCAACAAGACAGACCGGTCTGTAAAGCAAAAATTCCGGCCTGCAAAAACCGCCCGGCCAGATGCAAAGAAGAGCCGGAAATCCGGCTCTTCCTTACTGTGTAAGATTCAATATACCTCTGAAAGAGGATGACATCCGTTTTCCGGCCGGGCGTGCCGCGGCCCTGCCGCCCGCAGGAAAAGTATTTTGCCCTTTCCTCTGCAGCAGGTCACGGAAATGCTCACTTATTCCGGAAGCTTTACGGTGATGTTCTGGAAGGAAGCGCCGCAGCCGTCGGAGAAGACGCCGATGTGGGCTCCGCCCGTGGAATGGCTGATCCTGGAACTGAGAGCCTTTGTATCATCGATATAGCAGACCACGATCTCGTTCTCGCAGACCAGTTTCACATGATGGACCTCCGCAGAGGAGAAATCAAAGCGGGTAAAGGCCTGGGCAGGGAACTGGGCAAGATCGGGGATCTCGTAGCCTTCGTAGCGGATCAGGCCCTCTCCCGCATCCATGGCAAGGACTGTATAGGTCTCGTCCGCTTCGCTTCCGCCGAAGGCAAAGCCTGCGCGTCCGCCCTCGTCGATGGTCACGTCGCATTCCAGAGTCATGGAAGGGGCTCTTGTGCCCATATCCGCCAGTGCATAGGCTCCCTCCTGGGCAGACAGGGTAATATTGTTGTCCTTGATCTGGACCTTGCCTTCCTTCTTGACCGCCTGGAAGGGCTTGTCCGCGGTAAAGTACTGGGCATAGGTGTCGGGAGCCTTGACGCCGAGTCTTCCGTCTTCCAGCTTCACCAGCTGGTGGTTCAGGACATTGCCTGCCCACTGGTATACGGCGGAGTCCGCGGAAAGGCCGGCCCGCCCGATCCAGCCGCAGAGATAGGTATTGCCGTCCTTCTGGGCGGTCTTGGCCGCATAGAAGATAAAGCCGCCGCCGAAGGTCTCGCTGGTGCCGTCCAGAACATTGTCATCAGGAGCTGTAAAAGGATCCTTCATAGATGCGCCGCCCACCGCATAGTAGGTGCGGCAGTCCCAGGAATAGGTCAGATACCAGGTGCCGTCCATATTGAAGAGATCCGGGCACTCCAGCATGTACTGGGCGTGGGGGGCGAAGATGGGTCCTTCGCAGGTCCACTCCTTCAGATCCGGAGATGTGAACTTCAGGACTACGCCGCCGTCAATATCGTTCCTGGCTGCGATCAGGAGCCAGTAGCACTGGTCCTCTTCTGCCCAGAAGACTTCGGGATCACGGAAGTCATCCTTGGAATAGCCCTCGGGAGCAAAGAAGACGACGCCCTGCTTCTCCCAGTTCTCCCGGTCGGTGCTGGTAGCCTGCATGACGCATTCCTTGCCGTTGCCTCCGTTGCCGGTATCGTTGTGTCCGGTATAGAAGAGGTGATAAATCCCCTCCTGATCCTGCATGACGGAGCCGGTGCCGATGGCGGGATCGGGATCTGACATAAGGCCGAAGGGCATGACCTCTCCGTGGTTCTCATACTGATAAAGGTTTGCCGTGCTGTATTTCCATACAGGATGGTAGGCCTGGCCGTTGTGGTCCGTATCATAGAGATAATACAGCTCCAGGGTCCCGTCTTCTGTCACGAAGGGCATGACGTCGCCTACGTAGGCGTCGTCGGGAATGGGAAAGAGATTGTAGGCCACCGGTTCATAGGGCTCGTCCGGCAGATTTCCCGCAGGCGCTTCGGAACTGCAGGCTGCCAGAAGGAGAGCCAGGATCATAAAGAGGATGGGAAGAGTTTTTCTTGTCCGCATAGATTACACACCTTTCTTAAAACACCGGGTATAAATAGGTGAATCCCGGACCAAATCTGCTGTTCCGGCCCGGAAATGCAAAAAAATGTAAAGTTTTGCACAAATTCAGTATAAATTTATGTTTACATTTTGGCAATATTATTTGAGCATTTATTTTTCATATGTAACTTTTCCCCTCTTCTTCCCTTTACTGTCTTCCCCCGGGATGCTGCCTTCTCTCCCCTTCCTGCTTCCTCCCGCCGCGCCTTCTCCTGTCCTGCCGCCTTTCTCTTTTTACGCCGGATCCTGAAGCAGACATCAGGCTGTTATGAAGTGACCTTTGTCAAGAGGTAAATTCAGCATCCAGCTTGCTTTTAG
>CAMOGQ010000020.1 GCA_946614165.1 uncultured Lachnospiraceae bacterium | reverse complement strand
CTGCAAAAGCAGCTGTGGCATAAGATGATGGACGTTATTTGATGCGTATGTCCTGGGAGAAAAGCCGTGATTCTTGACTGACACAGGCAAAGATAGTATTCTAAATGAAAGTCGTTTTTAAAACCACATGCCGGTTCCGGGCCGGTATTCATACATCTGGAGGCTGCCATGAACGAACAGAAGACAGCGGTCCTGACGGATTCTTCCTGCGACGTAGCGCCGGAGTTCCTTCAGAAATATCCCGAGATCCATGTCCTGCCCATGCACATCATGTATCCCGAAAAAGACTACCTGGACGGAGTAGACATCGATCCCCTGATGACCTACCGCCGCTTCCCCGCGGAATTCCCCTCCACCTCCACCCCCAACATCGTGGAGGTCCAGGAGATGATCGAAAGGATCCGCCGGGAGGGCTATGAGAAGATCATCGCCATCAGCATTTCCTCCGGTCTCTCCGGCACCTACAACGCCATCCGCCTGGGCGCCGAGGAGATCGAAGACATGGAGATCTTCACCTTCGATACCAAGAACGTTTCCGTGGGCACGGGCATCTTTGTCATCTGGGCGGCCTACAGGCTCAGAAACGGCGCCAGCTACGAAGAGGTCTGCCAGGGCCTTAAGGACAAGATCTGGGATTCCAAGGTCATGTTCTACATGGACACCCTGGCCTATCTGCAGAGGGGCGGAAGGATCGGCAAGGTGACCAGCATCGTGGGCACGGCCCTGCGTCTCAAGCCCATCATTTCCTGCAACACGGACGGCATCTATTATACGGTGGCCACCATCCGGGGCGCCAAGATGGCCAAGAAAAAACTGCTGGACGAAGTGGTGAAATTCATCGGCGACACACCGGTCTGGATCATCATCGGCCACGGCGACGCCGAAGAGGAAGCCAGGGAGATGGAAAAGATGATCATGGAGAGGGTCAGGAACAAGAGGATCCTCTACATCAAGCAGATCACGGCCACCATGGCCGTCAATACGGGGCCCGGCCTGATCGGCGTCCTGGCCTTCAAAAACCCTTAAGGCTCTGCAACATATTTACATAATCGTGCAACACGAATACTTTGACAGGAAAAATGCCCTGCGGTACACTTTTATCTGTAAGAACGATAAACCTACCGCAGGGTTTCCTGCATTCTTCAGGAGGGTATTATGGCATCAGAAGGAAAAGAAAAAGTACTGGCCGGTTTTGCTGAGAGCTTCGGTGACACCGAAGGCGTCAGAGTCTTTTTTGCCCCCGGCAGAGTCAACCTGATCGGCGAGCACACAGACTATAACGGAGGACACGTCTTCCCCTGCGCCCTGGATATCGGCTGCTACGCCGCAGTCAGAAAGAGAGAGGACAGGACCCTCCGCTTTGCATCCGTCAACATCCCCAAGGCAGGCATCACGGAAGTCCTGATCGACGACCTGGATACCGCCAGGACCGGCCAGTGGGCCGACTATCCCAAGGGGGTGGTCTGGGCCTTCGAAGGCAGAGGCTGCAAGCTGGACAGGGGCTTTGACATGGCCATCTACGGCGACATCCCCAACGGCGCGGGCCTTTCTTCCTCCGCAGCCCTGGAAGTGGTGACGGGCTTTGCCATTCGCGCCCTCTACGGCTTCGACCAGGTGACCAACCAGGATCTGGCTTTCATCGGCCAGTATTCCGAGAACAACTACAACGGCATGAACTGCGGCATCATGGACCAGTTCGCTTCCGCCATGGGCAGAGAGAACAACGCCATCTTCCTGGATACCAACACCATGGTCTTCGAGTACGCTCCCGTGAAGCTGGACGGCATGAAGCTGGTGATCACCAACACCAACAAGAAGCACAGCCTGGTGGATTCCGAATACAACGCCAGAAGAGCCCAGTGCGCCCAGGCCCTGAAGGACATGCAGGCCAAATACGATATCAAGGCCCTGGGAGAGCTGTCCATCGAAGAGTTCGAGGCTGACAAGGAACTGATCACAGACCCCGTCTGCAGAAGAAGAGCAAAGCACGCGGTCTATGAGAACCAGAGGACCATCCAGGCTGTACAGGCCCTGAAGGACGGCGACATCGAAAAGTTCGGTAAGCTGATGAACCAGTCCCACGTATCCCTCAGGGACGACTACGAGACCTCCTGCCCCGAGGCGGATATCCTGGCTGAGGAAGCCTGGAAGCTTCCCGGCGTTCTGGGCAGCAGGATCACCGGCGGCGGCTTCGGCGGCTGCACCGTCTCCATCGTAAAGAACGAGGAAGTGCAGGAATTCATCGATAAGATCGGTCCCGTCTACAGGGAAAAGGTGGGCTACGACGCCAGCTTCTATCTGCTGGGCATCGGCAACGGCCCCTGCGAGCTGTAAGAAAGGCTCCCCTTAAGGCCGGGGAAAGACAGTGAACTGAGAAATAATAAGCGCGGCATGCTGCTGGTTATGCATGCCGCGTTTGTTTTATTGTTTTCTGTTTTTCTTTTCTGTTTTTCCTTTCTGTTTTTCTTTACTGTTTGATCTTTGCTGTTTTTTTGCTGTTTGATTTTTTGTTTTTGTTTTCAGGGAGGCAGCTATGCAGAACCAGGAGAAGCTGGACAGAGTCCAGGAAGACGGCATGACCATCCGGGAAAGGCTTTCCCTTATCCTGCCGGAGCTGGATGCGCGCTACGGCACGGACCTTCACACCTATCTGGAATTTGACCGGGAAAAGCCCTGGCAGCTCCTTTTTTCCACCATCCTCTCGGCCCAGTGCACCGACGCCCGGGTCAACATGGTGACAAAGGATCTCTTCGTCAAATATCCGGACCTTCAATCCTTTGCGGAGGCGGACCTTCAGGAGATGGAAGAGGACATCCACTCCACGGGCTTTTACCACCATAAGGCAAAGAGCCTGATCGGGGCGGCAGAAAAGCTCCTTTCCGACTACGGCGGGGTCCTTCCCTCCTCCATAGAGGATCTGACCAGCCTTCCGGGGGTGGGCAGAAAGACCGCCAACGTGGTCCGGGGCAACGTCTTCGGATTAAGCTCCATCGTGGTGGACACCCATGTGAAGCGGGTGGCAGGGCGCCTTGGCCTGACGGACCAGACAGACCCCGTGAAGGTGGAATACGACCTTATGGAAGTCCTTCCCGAGGACCACTGGATCCTCATAAACCTCCAGGGCATAGCTCTCGGAAGGGAGATCTGCAAGGCCCCCAGGGCCAGATGCGGGGAGTGTTTCCTTCAGAAAGGCTGCCGCCAGTACCGCCTGGACCATGCCGGAGAGGAGAAAAAAGGCTGAAAAGGCCGGATTTCTCCCAAAAAACATGCGGTTTTTTCAAGATGCCTTCTAAAAATACTGGAAAAATACGAAAGGCCGATTTATAATAGCTAAAGTTTTATCGCTGTAAAGGATTAGCCCGATAAATCGGACCGATAATAATTATGTTTCAAGTATCAGGAGGACATTGACAAATGGAAAAGAAGAATCTTGACTGGGGCAACCTTGGATTTGCCTATCATGTGACAGATTACCGCTATGTTTCTATGTTCCAGAACGGCGCATGGGACGACGGTGCTCTGATTACAGACGATAAGATCGTCATGAGCGAAGACGCAGGCGTACTTCACTATTCCCAGTCCGTTTTTGAGGGACTGAAGGCATATGAGACCGAGGACGGCCACATCGTATGCTTCCGCCCCGACCTGAACGCATCCAGAATGGCTGATTCCGCAGCCCGTCTTGAAATGCCCGCCTTCCCCGAAGACCGTTTCGTGGACGCTGTCGTTGAGACCGTCAGAGCCAACGCCGCATGGGTTCCCCCCTACGGTTCCGGCGCCACTCTGTATGTAAGACCCATGATGTTCGGCATCAGCCCCGTCATCGGCGTCAAGCCCGCGGACGACTACATGTTCCGTATCTTCGTTACGCCCGTAGGCCCTTACTTCAAGGGCGGCGCAAAGCCCATCTACGTTCGTGTTTCCGATTTCGACCGTGCGGCCCCCAGAGGAACAGGCCACATCAAGGCCGGCCTCAACTATGCCATGAGCCTGCATGCCATCGTGGACGCCCATAAGAAGGGCTTTGCCGAGAACATCTATCTGGATCCCGGAACCAGGACCAGAATCGAAGAGACCGGCGGCGCCAACATCATCTTCGTGGACGCAGACGGCAACCTGGTCATCCCCGCATCCACATCCATCCTTCCTTCCATCACCCGCCGTTCCATCCACTATGTGGCAGAGAACTATCTGGGCCTCAAGGTCACGGAGAGGGAAGTCACCCTGCAGGAAGTCAAAGAAGGCAACTTCGTGGAGTGCGGCCTGTGCGGCACCGCAGCCGTCATTTCTCCTGTCGGCATGATCAATGACCACGGCGAGGATATCGCATTCCCCAGCGGTATGGAGAAGATGGGCCCCACCATGCAGAAGCTCTACGATACTCTGACAGGCATCCAGATGGGCAGGATCGAAGCTCCCGAAGGCTGGATCGTCAGGATCATGTAATCAGGACTTTTCCGGAAAGGGCTGTCATGCCGGGACTGTGTCCCGGCATGGCAGCCTTTGTTATGGGAAGGCCTTCCGGACGTCCGGGCCTCTCCCGAATCCCCGCCGGAATCTCCGCGCCGGAATCTCCGCCCAGGCCCCTGCTGTGGACAAAGAATTACGGATGGTGTAGTATTATTCTATATGCACACCGGCCGTAAGCCGCATAAATACAAAAAAAACGGAGGTTTCAGCCTTGAAAGGATTAATACTTGCAGCGGGTTTCGGAAAGAGGCTCCGCCCCATTACCAATACAATGCCCAAATCCATGGTGGAAGTGGCGGGAACGCCCCTTCTGGTCAACGCCCTCAACAACCTGACGGAGCTTGGCATCAGCGAGATCGGCATCGTTGTGGGCCACATGGCAGACTATATCAGGGAGAGGATCGGAGATTCCTGGAAGGGAGTCCCGGTGACCTACTATGAGAACCCCAGATACCTGGAGACCAACAACGTGGTCTCTCTCTATAAGGCTCTGCCCTTCTGCGACGACGACATGCTGATGCTGGAGTGCGACCTCTTCTACGGGCCCGAAATGATAAAGCGCCTGATGGCAGGAGAGGGGGACTGCTCCATCCTGGTCAGCCCCTTCAATCCCGAGACCATGGACGGTACGGTCATCCGCGTGGACGGAGACAAAGCCCTGGAGCTGATCCTTGGCAAATGGCAGGGAGAGGACTTCGACTACTCGAATACCAGAAAGACCGTCAACATGTACCGCTTCACAAAGGACTTCGTACAGAATAAGTACGCTCCCCTGGTGGCCTGGTATGTGGAGCACATGGGAGAGAACTCCTACTACGAAAAGGTGCTGGGCTCTCTTATGTACTACCGCGAGTGCGACTTCCGCATCGTGGAGGTCCCCGAAGACATGTGGTGCGAGATCGACGACGCCCAGGACCTGGAAAGGGCCAACCTTAAATTTGGAGGCAGGTAATGGAAAAACTGTACATCCCCGAGGAGTTTTACAAGGAAGAAGTGCTCTGCGGCTACACCGTATCCGAACATATGAAAAAGGTATGGGCGGTGGAGCTGGACCTGCTCTATCAGCTGCAGCAGGTCTGCAGCAGATATAAGATCCGCTATTTCGCTTCCGGCGGGACCATCCTGGGCGCAGTCCGTCACAAGGGCTTTATTCCCTGGGACGACGACATCGACCTCATGATGCTGCGGGAGGACTATGACAGGCTCATGGACCACGCGGACGCCTTCGAAGCCCCCTACCTGCTCCAGAACCTGGAGACGGAGGAAGGATATCTGAGGGGCCATGCCCAGCTGAGGAACACTCAGACCACCTGCATCGTGCGCAGCGAGATGGGCTTAAAGCTCCCCTACAACCAGGGCATCTTTATCGACATCTTCCCCCTGGATGCGGCGGCGCCCGGCGAAAAGCTTTTAAAGAAGCAGAAGAAGAGACTGGACGCTCTTATGACCCAGGCCTGGGATTCCTATTTCAGCGGCCCCGGCTACGGGGAGGACACCGCCTGGAAGAAGAACCGCCTGCTCCATCCCCTTATGCCAGTCCTGGGAAAGGTATGGGACTATAAGAAGATCATGCGCGCCTATTTCAGGGAGGCCCAGAGATACAACTCCCAGAACACAAAATATGTGGCCAAGGTGGCCTATGCCTGCGGCGACCGCCGCATGTATGACCTCAGGAAGGGATTCGAGACCTTTACCATGGCTCCCTTTGAGATGCTGGAAGTCCCCCTTTACGGCGACTACGAGAATCACTTAAAGCGCCAGTACGGCGATTACATGAAGTTCGTCATCGGCACGGCCGACCACGGCGGACTGATCTTTGACCCGGATACGCCGGCAGACGAATGGCTGAAGGCCCACCAGGACGAGGTGGAAAAGGCCGTCGATCAGCTGCACGGAAGGGCAGAGAAATAAAAAGAAATACTTTCAAAGACAAAGAGGAAAACCAGATATGAGCGAGAAAAAAATGATGCTGGGCAACGCAGCATTTGCCAGAGGCGCATGGGAGGCGGGCGTCAAGGTCTCCAGCGCCTATCCCGGAACGCCCAGTACGGAGATCAGTGAGGAGTTCGCAAAGCTCCCCGGTGTATATGCGGAATGGGCACCCAACGAGAAGGTGGCCGCGGAAGTGGCCATCGGCGCCAGCTTTTCGGGCGTCCGCGCCATGGCCTGCATGAAGATGGTAGGCTTCAACGTGGCGGCAGACCCCGTTTATTCCATTTCCTACATCGGCGCGAACGGCGGCCTGGTCTTTCTGGTAGCGGACGACCCCGGTCTTTACAGCTCCCAGAACGAGCAGGATACCCGCATGGTCTGCAGAGCGGCCAACGTTCCCTGCCTGTCTCCCTCCGACTCCCAGGAAGCCAAGGACTTCGCCAAGGCTGCCTTCGAGATCAGCGAACAGTTCGACACCCCCGTTGTCATCCGTTCCACCACCCGTCTGGCCCACTCCCAGTGTGAAGTGGAGCTGTGCGACAGGGTCGTGCCGGAGGATAAGCCCTACGTAAAGAACGTTCAGAAGAACGTCATGATGCCCGGCATGGCCAAGGCCCGCCACATCTACGTGGAAAAGAGAAACAAAGAGATGGCCCAGTGGGGCTGCACCTCTTCCCTCAACAGGGTAGAGCCCGGCACCATGACCATTGACGGAAAGAAGATCGGCTTCATTACGGAAGGCATCCCCTACCAGTATGTAAAGGAAGCCTGCCCCGACGCTTCCGTCCTTAAGCTCGGCATCCTCAATCCCCTGCCCAGAAAGCTGATCGAGGACTTCGCAAAGACCGTGGACGTGCTCTACATCTTCGAAGAGCTGGAGCCTGTCATCGAAGAGCAGGTCAGATCCTGGGGGATCGACTGCATCGGCAAGGACCTTTTCACCGTTCAGGGCGAATACTCCGCCAACATGCTGCGTGAGAGAGTCCTGAAGATGGATCTTGGCATTAAGGCGGTGCCCGACATTCCGCCCCGTCCGCCCATCCTCTGCCCCGGCTGCCCGCACAGGTCCACCTACTTTGCCTTAAAGCGCCTGAAAAAGCACGCCGCGGGCGATATCGGCTGCTACACCCTGGGCACCCTGCCGCCCCTTTCCGTGGTGGATACCTGCGTCTGCATGGGCTCCTCCATTTCCTCTCTCCACGGCATGGAGAAGGCAAAGGGACACGACTATATCAAGGACTGGGTGGCTGTCATCGGCGACTCCACCTTCATGCATACCGGCCTCAACTCCCTGGTCAACATGTTCTACAACCAGAGCCACGGCACCGTGATCATCCTGGACAACCGGACCACCGGCATGACAGGCCATCAGGACCACCCCGGCACCGGCAAGACCCTCCAGGGCCAGACCGTTCCCGCCGTGGACTTTGTAAAGCTGATCAGGGGCATCGGCATCGAGAACGTCCAGGTAGTGGACGCCTTCGACCTGCCGGCTCTTCAGAAGGCCATCAGGGAAGAGTGCGAGAGAGACGCCCTCTCCGTCATCATCTCCAAGGCACCCTGCGCCCTCTTAAAGGATCAGGTCTTCCCCTACAGGATGGAAACCCTTCCCGAGAAGTGCGTCCACTGCGGCGCCTGCCTCTCTCCCGGATGCCCGGCTCTGACCAGGAATTCCGACGGCTCCATCCGTATTGACGCCACCATGTGCAACGGCTGCGGACTGTGCGAGAACCTGTGCCGCTTCGGTGCTCTGAAAAAGGTCGAGAAATAAGGAGGGGAATGCAATGACAAAGAATATCATGATCGTAGGTGTGGGCGGCCAGGGAACCCTCCTGACCAGCCGCATCCTGGGCGGCGTCTTCGAAGATGCCGGCTATAAGGTAAAAGTATCCGAAGTACACGGCATGGCCCAGAGGGGCGGCAGCGTCGTCACCTTCGTCCGCTACGGCGAGCAGGTGGCGGAGCCCATCGTGGAAGAGGGCCAGGCGGACGTCCTGATCGCCTTCGAAAGACTGGAAGCCCTGCGCTATGCCAACTTCCTGAAAAAGGACGGCGTCCTGATCTGCAACGACTGGAGGATCGATCCCATCAGCGTTGTCATGGGCACCAGAGAGTATCCCGATCACATCATCGAGGATCTGGAGAAGGAATATACCGTCTATTCCATCAACGCCATGGAAGAAGCCCTGAAGCTGGGCAATTCCAGGGTCTTCAACAACATCGTTCTGGGCATGGCCGCAAGGCACATGGAATTCCCCAAAGAAGCCTGGCTGAAGGTGATCGGGGAAAAGGTTCCGCCCAGGACCATCGAGATCAACACCAGGGCCTTCCTGGCAGGCTTTGAGGCCTGACAATTCAGGCTCTGACGGCTGGGAGCCGCGTCCCGGAAAACTTTCAGACAGAAAGCTCTTTCAGGATGCGGCTCCTTCTGGCATTTACGGCTCCGGAGGGAAAAATGAAGATCAGCATCAATGTAAAGGGAGCATCCAGAAAAAAGGCGAAGATCGATCAGCTTGCATACGAGTACCCGGAAGGGCCCATGACGGTTTCCGCGTTTCTGACAGAGACGGTCAGGATCTGTGTCCGCCGGTACAACGAAAAAAGAGACGCAGGAGAGATTCTGCGCCTTTTTTCTATGGATGAAATGGAAGATATGGCTCTGTCCGGCAGGGTATCCGTGGGGGATCCCCTGGACAGAAAAAAGGCCGATGAGGAAAAGGCCGTCTCCGACGCCCTTCTGGCCTTTCAGGACGGCCTCATCGCCCTGTTCGCGGACGGGAAAAGGTATGAAGACAGGGAAGAGATCCTGCCCCTTCATGATGGAAGCGAAGTCACTTTTGTGAGGCTGACCTTCCTGGCGGGACGCATGTGGTAGACATTTTTTAAGGGGGTTCAGATATGGGGTTCGACTATAATTCAAGAACGAAATGGGAAAAGGCAAAAACAGAGAAGTGGAACGCCGAAAAAAAGATGCAGACGGCCTTTCTTTCCCCTTCCTCAAAGGAGCTTCTGGAAGAGATCGGAAAGTTCAGCGATTACCCGAACGGCCCGCTTCCTGCCATCAACAAATGGGCTGATGCCCATGCAAAGGGGAGTGAAAAGACCATCAGGGAGATCATGACGGAGAACTGCTCCGACCTGATCCGGATCCTTGTGCCGGAGGAGTACAGGGAGGATTATTTCTATCTCCTGGATCAGCTCCCTTCCTACCAGTATTCCAGGTCTCTTTTCAGGCCCACGGTCCGCACTGCGTCGCCCCTTGCTCATACCAGGGAAGCCTTCGGTCTCATGCAGGCCTATAAGGTGCTGGGCATCTACGGTATCAGCCCCGCCCAGTATCTGACGGCCGGGGGCCCCTCTCCCTCCTTTGGCGACCCGGAGCTTGCCGACTTTATAAAGAATGATTCCTTCGCCAGGGCCCTGCATCTGCCCCTTTTCGACGATATCCTGGCTGCCAGGATCGACCTGGGCGACAAAGAGGCAGTGGACGAAATAAAGGAGGCCATCCTCAGCGACAACAATACGGTCCTGGTATCGGTCCCCATGATCCGGGCCGTGGTGAAGTCAAAGAATACGGAGCTCCATGAACTTCTGGGAAAATTCCTCCTGGCCGCAAGGCTGCAGGAGGGGGTCCGCCAGGCCATCTGCGAGAACGCGGACTGCGGAAGGACCGAGGCCTTTATGACCATCCTGAAGGTCATAGAGGACAATGATCTGATCCGCTTTTCCGCCGTCAAAAGGGCTGTGGCCACCTGGACCGGCATTTTTAACGCCGACTCCGCAGACAGAGTCTCTGCCAAGACCCTGTCCCTGATCGGGACCGCCCTCAGGGACAAAAAGGCGGCCCTTGCCATGACAGAGACGGACGATGCGGTGCAGATCGTAACGGGCCTCTGGGCCCTTGGCTTTTACGAGGTGGGGGATGCCATCACCCGCATGGCCAAAATCGCGGATGAGGGCACAAGGCCCCAGCGCCTTGCCATTTCCTACTATAACCAATATATGGTCTATTCCAGTCTGAGAGAAAAGGCGGCGGGGAAAGTCCTTTCCCTCTATCCGGACGATCCCCAGATGGCGGCCGCCTTCCTGCCAACCTTCCTGGACTATACGGATACCATGGTCCGGGGATGCATCAAGAGCAGGAGCGGCAAGGATACCTGGAACCTGCAGGAGAAGGATGCGGTCTATGAAAGCGTGGCGGTCACGGAGCTTTTTGACAGCGAGGCGGAGGCCTGGTGCTTCTACGGCATCTTCCGGAATCTGGCGGATTCCATGAAGAAGAAAAAGCTGGAATTCTCGCCCATGATCTTCCCCTGGTACGGGGCCAGTCTTGAAAAGTCCGACCTGGTCCAGCGCATGGTCCTGATCGCCTACGCCCTCCAGGACCAGAATCTGATCGACCAGGTATGCGTAAGGCTTACGGATATCTCCGATTCCTACTACAACACCAGAAGAAACTATTTAAGGATCCTTCTCCACGACCCCAGGACCCCTGTCCAGAAGGATGCCCTGATCGGCTACGCCGCAGACAAGGAGAGCATGACCAGGAACAGCGCCTTCCAGATCCTGCAGCTCCTGCCCCTGACGGAAGAGGACTATGAGAAGCTGGAAAAGCACCTGCGCCTTAAGAACGAGGAGACCCGGCATAATGTCATAGAGCTTCTGGAGAGGCAGGAGGGAGAGGCCCTTCAAAGGACCATGGAAAGGCTCCTTTCCTCCGGTCAGGAGAACATCCGCCTGGCGGGCCTTGATATGTTAAAGCGAAGGTTGGAAAAGGATCCTTCCCTGCAGGAAAGAGGCAGGGCCTTCCTTAAAAAGGTGCTGCCGGACGAATCCGTCCTCAGCGAAAAGGAAAAGGTCCTCTACGAAGCCATAGGGGGAAGCGGCGGGGATGAGTCCGCTTTGAACCTTCCCGGCTACGGCCTCTATGACCCCGGCGCGGACTATCAGCCGGATCTGTCAGGCGTCCTTCCCGAAAAGAAGGAAAAGAAAGCCTCTTCAAAAGGCCTTTTCGGAAAGGCCATGGAGATGGTCCTTGGCAGCGGCAGTGACAGGGCAGGAGAGATCCTGAAGGAGCATTTCTCTCTGACCGCCGCCCAGATGGACAGATATCTGGACAGGATCAGGGAATTTGTCGCTGCCCACGGAAATCTGGAATATACCTCCTGCAGCGGCGAAAAAGAGCTTTTAAAGAACGGGCTCTTTCTGCTCAACTACGATTACAGCGCCCGCATAGAAGACCGCTATCCCTTCCCGGATCTGTGGAAGGAGGTCTACGAGACCATCCTGAAGGAGCCGGAAGTGGTGTGGGGACTCTATTTCGCCCTGCAGAGCGAATATGGCGAGTCCGACCTCAAAGACATCTACGCCTTCCGGAGATGGGAGAAGACCCTCTTCGGGGAAGCGGCAGGCTATTCCTATTCGGGGAATACCTCTTCCGGCCCTTACCGTCATTCCATCTATGAGACCATCCTGGCCATCATCATGAGCCAGCAGGGCATCTCCCTGCCCCGGGAGGCGGCCCTTGCGGCCTATATAAAGAGCCTTGCTCTTCCGGAGGACGTCCGGTGGATGGAGAGGGTCCCTGCAAAGTACAGGGCCTATAACGAGGGCGAGAAGGCCTGCTTTATCAGGACCGGCAAGTTCCGGTATCTGATGCAGCAGCTCTACGCCGCCCGGGACGAGAGCCGGTTCCGCCAGACCTTCCCCCTTTTCTATCAGACGGACAGGATCTACGACTTCGGGAAGAATTCCCCCGACAGGACCGGCAATTCCTCCTCGGGAATTCTGTGTATCTATGACTATGTCAGGGCCAGGGAGCTGGGCCTGATTTCGGAGGACTTCCTCTATAAGGCCGTCTTCGAGATCGTGGGCCTTCGGCCTTCCATGGGAAAGCTGGGAGATATGATGCGGCCCCTTCTCTATGTCAGTACGGCAAACGAGCTTGTAAAGTACGCCCCGGTGGATAAGGAAAAACGGACCATAGACCGGACCTCTGCCTTCTTTGTCACCGGCGAAAAGCTCTATAAGACCCTGACGGACCTGATTCTGGATGTGGAGTTAAAGCGGGGAGATACGCCCACCGTCTTCTCTCCCGCCGTATCCCGCATCACAGGGATCGAAGGGATCCCCCGTCTCATGGAACTGCTGCGGGCTCTGGGGACGGATGCCCTGGACCGGTCCGCCTATTATGCTTATTCCTACTCCGCCGGGACAGGCCGCACCGAGTGCCTATCCCACCTCTTAAAGGTCTGCTATCCGGCAGCTGGAGAGAGCGCCGCCGATCTGAAAAAGGCGGTCAAGGCTGCGGGGACCACAACGGACCGCCTGATCGAGGTGGCCATGTTCGCCCCCCAGTGGATGGAACTTATGGAAGAAGTCCTGGGCATAGAGGGTCTCACCTCCGGCTGCTACTATTTCATGGCCCACATGAACGAGCGCTTTGACGACAAAAAGAAGGCGGTCATCGCCAGATATACCCCTCTTTCCCCGGAAGAGCTCAACAACGGGTGCTTCGATACAAACTGGTTCTTCGAAGTCTACGAGAAGCTGGGAGAGAAGAACTTTTCAAGGCTCTACAAGGCGGCCAAGTACATTGCCGACGGCAGCAAGCATACCAGGGCCAGGAAGTTCGCGGACGCGGCCACCGGAAAGGTGGACAGGGACCAGCTGGAAAAGACCATAGAGGATAAGCGCAACAAGGATCTGGTCTTAAGCTACGGCCTGATTCCCATGAAGGACCGGGAAGACGCCCTCCACCGCTACGAGTTCCTGCAGAAGTTCTTAAAGGAGAGCAGACAGTTCGGAGCCCAGCGCAGGGCAAGCGAAGCCCAGTGCGTCCAGTATGCCATGAAGAACATGGCCACCACCGCAGGCTACGCCGACGAGCTGCGCCTGACCCTGGCCATGGAGACCGAGCTGGTCAGCACGGGAGAGAAATATTTCGAGGGGATCCAGATCGGAGAGATCCTTGCAAAGGTGCAGGTGGACGAGAGCGGAAAGGCCGAACTGATCGTTACAAAGAAGGGCAAGGCCTTAAAGAGCGCCCCCGCCGCCCTGAAAAAGGACCCTGTCTTTACGGAGATCAAGGACTTTGCGGCAAAGCTCAAGACCCAGTACTCCAGGTGTGTTTCCATGTTTGAGCGGGCCATGGAGGAAGAGGACGCCTACAGCTATGGCGAGCTCTCGGATCTTTGCAGGAATCCCGTTACGGCGGGGATCCTGGGGCGCCTTGTCTTTATCCCGGCAGAGGGGGAGGACCCTGCCCTGACAGGGACCCTGGAGGAGATCTCCGGGAAGGCCCCTTCCAGAGAGGCAAAGCTCCTGGTGGCCCATCCCGTCGCTCTTTACCGCAGGGGCATTCTTCCCGCATATCAGAGGCTCTTCTTTGAAAAGAACCGGGAGACGGGCTTAAAGCAGCCCTTCAAGCAGGTGTTCAGGGAGTTCTATGTGAAACTGGAGGAAGAAATGGAAGCGGCGGATTCCAGGATGTTCGCCGGCTATCAGATCCAGCCCAAGAAGACCCTGGCGGCCCTGAAAGGAAGGCGGTGGGTTGCCGACTACGAGAGCGGCCTGCAGAAGATCTACTTCCGTCAGAACATCGCCGTGACCATCTATGCCCTGGCCGACTGGTTCTCGCCGGCGGATACAGAGGCGCCCACTCTGGAATTCGTGTCCTTCTATGACAGGAAGACCTACAGACAGATCAAGATCAAGGACGTGCCCGAAGTCCTCTATTCGGAGGTCATGCGGGACGTGGATCTGGCCGTCAGCGTGGCCCATGTGGGCGGCGTAGATCCGGAGACCAGCCATTCTACCGTGGAGATGAGAAAGGTCATCCTGGAGTTCAACAAAGAGCTTTTCGGCCTTACCAATGTAAGGATCGAAGGCACCCACGCCTTTATCGAAGGAAAGCTGGGCTCCTACACCGTACAGCTGGGCAGCGGCGTGATCCACAAAGAGGGCGGCGCCATGATCAACATCCTGCCGGTCCACTCCCAGCAGAGAGGAAAGCTCTTTTTACCTTTCATCGACGAAGATCCCAAGACTGCGGAGATCCTCTCCAAGGTCCTGCTGCTGGCAGAGGACAGAAAGATCAAGGATCCCTATATCCTGGACCAGCTGAAATAGAAAGAAGGGCAGCATGAGGGAAACTTCTGCCCTCCCGGAGCTTCTGAAAAAGGAAAACAAAATCTGAATGGGCGGATACTTCTCCTGAACGTGAATTTAAGGAAGAAATGAAACAAGGATTCCCGCTGCCTGAAGAAGGCGGCGGGAATCCTTTTGTTATCAGGCGGAGATAGCTGTACGACCCGTGCAAAAGGGCAGGGGCATCAATCTGGCCTGTACATATGATCGGGAATAATCCGGATCGCCGGGTTCAGGCAATTTCCGGGCGATCATAGAGGAAAGATCATATATGTGCTGATCTTATGATTTTCCCAGCGATTTAAGATAACCTTCCACATTCAGGTATTGAACATCGCCGTCTTTTGTCGGTTCACCCCGGTAAATCACATATTTTCCTGTTATATCACCGTACCTGTGGCTGGTCATTGAGCATTTCTCTTCATTTATCAAATGACGGTATTGTTCGGGAACCTGCTCCGTACTGTATTTTACTTCATATATACTGCAAGTGAGGTTTCCGGGGTCGCATACGACCATGTCGAACTCACCAACCGGAAACTGCAATTTAAATACTTTTTTATCAGGACAAGCCAGTCTGGTTTCCAGAAGAATGATATCCTCCATCATTCTTCCGCGTATTTCAGACAAAAGCCTGTCCAGTATACGCTTTCTGTCTACAGCCGACAGCTCCTGAAACTGCTCATCGAGAAGAATATTTTCAACAATGGCTTCCGCCTGTGCATATCTCATTCCCGGCTGCGTAATGACCGTTATTTTTCCTTTATTGCTGACTTTCGGCAATGATTCCAGATCGATCTCCAGGATGAGATCAAGCATCGTCAGATACTCTTTAATCTGAATCATATGATCGTCCTCTATCTGTATGCTCTGATCTTCTTTATTCAGAATGTCCAGCAGCTTCATGATTCCGGATGTCACCTTGTCAAGATCCATATGATCCTTAATATTGATCGGCTTTTCACGGTCCCGCAGCAGGTTAGCAGCAGTTACTGAAATGTCATGCGATTTGAAAGTCTTTTCTATAACGCTTTTTGTAAAGCTGTGGTTGATATTTTCTACTACGCGATTTATTACATTGGTTAATTCCCCTCGTTCATACAAATCCAGCAGCAGCCGGAAATGACCGCCGTACTGATATGCCTTCAGCGAATGCTGAATATTCTTTGCTATTGCGGTATCAATATATTCTTCCGCGTGTCTGGAATCTGAGAAGGGGGTATCAGAGTTATAATCGATTCCTCCCAGACTCATCGTACCGCCGTATCGGATATATTCATCAATGCCTTTCAATCCCAGAACTTCTTCAAACTCACGATATGGAATAAATGTAGTATGCAGCAGGATGCATCTGTCATAAAGCTGTTCTTCCCTGGTAAATGCAAACCCCAAAGAATCTGTTCCTGACAGAATGATCTTCATTCCGCTGCTGGCATAAATATCGGAAAAGAGCGCAGCCCCTTCAATGAAATCCTCTATCAATGTAACTTCATCAATAAAAACGTACCTGAACCCGTTTCTTTCCAGCATACTGAGATCAGCATTTATATCGTCGAGCGAGTCGCCTGTTGTCACTTGAATAAACGCAGCTTTGCTGAATTCTTCAGGAGGAAGTTCCGTAAGGATCTGCCTGATCATTGTTGTCTTTCCGGTTCGTCTTAATCCGTAAATGATCAGAACCTTATCCTGTAAGGGACCAAAAACATAGTCCCTGAGAACACTGATACACTCCCTTTTCTTATACCTTCTGGTAATTGCGATCTGCGATTCAAGCTGTCGCCCGGTTCTCACCCTGGTATTGAAATTAAGTCCCTTTACCGCGTTCAGATCGCCGTCCGGCTCTTCTTCAGGGATCATCCGCTTCAGCTCCTTGAGCTTTTTCTCAAGAGCCTTTCTTTTTTCAATTTGAGCCTTAAGTTCAGAAACCTGGTCAAAACTTACATAATCTTCAAATCGCTTTCCGTTGCGGGTTATTCGATGATAATAATAATCCTTATTGTTGATTTTCTTTTTTGTAATACTTCCTTTCGGCAGAAGTGCTATTTCTCTTTCTATCTCCGCTATTTGGTTGTATACGCTGTCAGAATTCATGGAAAAACCTCTCTTAAAAATTTATTATACCCATTATACCTATTCATTAAACACAAGTAAAGGGTATAATGGGTATAAAATGGTCAAAGGATCTACCATTCATGGAATGAAACAGACTTATACGGATATTCCTCAGGTCCTTTCGGAACAGGCTTCCTGCTTCTCATCTGCATTTTCTCCTTCCTTTCTTCCAGGAGTGACGTTGAGGAAACAAGTATCTTTCGTGAGACAATCTTTCCTGAGAACAAAAAACCCCTTTGAAGATGCACTGCATGGCAGTACATCTTCAAAGGGGTATCTTCATATTCTTTGCCTGAAATCTGACAGGACCGTTTAGTCTGTTTTCTTTTTTATTACCGTTTCTCAGGAACTTTACGAAGGTATTTCTGCCGGTATTCCTTTCTTCAGGTCAGGAGCCTTCTTTCCGCCCTGGCCCTCGCAACGATCTCTCTGGAGCGTCTGGCCAGGTCTGTGATCTCGTCCCATCTGCCTTCCTCGATGAGCTTTGGATCGGACAGGTAGGATACGCCGCAGGCGATGACATGGCGGCAGCGGATGTAGTCCCCCAGCTTCTCCATGGGGATCTGGCCGGTAGGCAGGATCTGGAACATGGGGAAGGGATCGGCCATCTCTTCGATCCTGGCAACGCCGCCCGCGGATTCCGCAGGGAAGAACTTGAGCACGTCCAGACGGTACCTGGCGGCCATCTGGTATTCCGTGGCGGTCATAGCGCCTGGATAATAGGACAGGCGCTGGGACAGGCAGTAATCCACCAGCTCCGGATCAAAACCGGGAGAGACCAGAAATTCCGCTCCGGCCTCCACGGAGATATCCACCTGGGAGGTATATACTACGGTGCCGGCCCCTACGGTCATTTCGGGGCAGGTCTCCTTCATGATCTGGATGGTGCGCTCCGCCCTTGCCGCCCGGAAGGTGACCTCTGCCAGAGGAATGCCTCCCTCGCACAGGGCTCTTGCCAGAGGGGCCGCGTCCCGTTCGGGGTTGTCCAGTTTGATCACAGGCACCACGCCTGTCTGGAAGAGCACTTCGTTGATTTTCTTAGCCATCTGCAGCTTCTCCATTTCCGTGAACGATCTGTGTTACGCTTTTTTCCAGGGCCCTGCGGCTCAGCATGAGCTGATGGGCGCATCCCAGGCACTGGATCCGGAAGTCGGCCCCGGACCGGAGGACGGTCCACTGCCTGCTTCCGCAGGGATGCTGTTTCTTCAGGGTAATGGTATCCCCCACTCGAATGTCCATGACAGTCTTCCCCCGGGATCAGACGGCATCCAGCACTTCGCCGATGGAGCCGGAGATCACCAGGTTTGCCTGGGAATCCCTGGAGGTGGCGGACTTGTTGATCAGGATCAGCTTATTGCCCCTGTAGTAGTCGATCAGGCCGGCGGCGGGATAGACCACCAGAGAGGTGCCGCCCACGATCAGCACGTCTGCCTCGGAGATGTAGCGGACGGACCGGTTCAGGATATCCATGTCCAGGCCTTCCTCGTAGAGGACTACGTCGGGCTTGATGCGGCCGCCGCAGCTGCAGGTGGGGACGCCTTCGGAGTGCATGATATATTCCGCGTCATAGAACTTGCCGCAGCGTTCGCAGTAGTTGCGGAGGGTGCTGCCGTGGAGCTCCAGGACATTCTTGCTGCCGGCCGCCTGGTGGAGGCCGTCGATGTTCTGGGTGATGACGGCTTTCAGCTTGCCTTCCTTTTCCCACTGGGCCAGCTTCTTATGGGCTTTGTTGGGCTGGATGCCGGGCACCAGGAGCTTGTCCCTGTAGTATTTGAAGAACTCTTCGGGAAGACGTTCGTAGCAGGTATGGCTGAGCATGAATTCCGGAGGGAATTTATATTTCTGACGGTAGAGGCCGTCCTCGCTTCTGAAATCCGGTACGCCGCTCTCGGTGGAAACGCCGGCGCCGCCGAAAAAGACGATGTTATTGCTGCCTGCGATGATCTCTCTTAATTTTTCGATCTTTTCTTCATATGTCATGACTGTACCCCCTCTTTATCTGTACGGGAATTAAGTGATGCATTTTTTACAATAATATAGTACCATAAAGTGGCCCCCGGGGGACGGATTCCAAATCTGTATTTTTTATGAACTGGTCCGGGGCCGGGACGGAAGGCGGAAGAAAGGCCCTTTTCAGGTCATAAAGGCAGCGGAAAAGGTATCCGAAAAAAAACAAAATTCTGCTTGCGCACAGGATAGGCCTGTGGTATAGTTGAAGTCCGTGGGACTTGTCCCGAAATAATTTCCTTGTTCTCACGTAAGGTGAGGGCCAGAGACCAGAAGGAGGTAAAAACATGAGCAAATATGAGTTAGCCGTTGTTGTGAATGCGCAGATTGACGACGAAGCAAGAACAGCAGTTGTTGACAGAGCAAAAGAGCTGATCGCCAGATTCGGCGGTACAGTTACCAATGTTGACGACTGGGGCAAGAAGAAGCTCGCTTATGAAATTCAGAAGATGAATGAAGGCTTCTATTATTTCATCCAGTTCGAAGCTGAAGGCTCTGCGATCGCTGAGATCGAAAGCCGCATGCGTATTGCAGACAATGTCATCAGATATCTGTGTGTTAAGCAGGAAGAGGCTTAATAGAAAGCAGAGGTCCAAATGAACAAAGTTGTACTTATGGGACGTCTCACAAGAGACCCCGAAGTCAGGTATACCCAGGGTGAGAATTCCATGTGCATCGCCAGATACACACTGGCCGTGGACAGAAGATTCAGCCGCAGCAATAACAATGACGGACAGAACGCAGACTTCATTCCCTGTGTTGCTTTCGGCAAGGCCGGCGAGCATGCGGAGAAGTACTACCGCAAGGGAATCAAGGTAGCAGTTTCGGGCAGGATCCAGACCGGCAGCTATACCAACAGGGACGGCGTCAAGGTCTATACCACTGAAGTCATTGTAGAAGATCAGGAATTCGCAGAGAGCAGAAATGCCTCCCAGCAGGGCGGCGGCAGCAGCTACAGCGGCGGAAACAGCTATGGCGGCGGCAGCAGCTACGGCGGCGGAAACAATTCCTACGGCGGCGGACAGTCCGGCAGCGCACAGTCTTCCGGTTCCATCGACGGATTCATGAACATTCCGGACGGGATCGACGAAGAGCTTCCTTTTACCTGAGGTATTGCAGGAGGTATAAGAAATGGCTTTTAATAAAGAGAATAAAACAGATGCTCCTTTCAGAAAGAGAAGCGGCTTCCACAGGAAGAAAAAGGTCTGTGTCTTCTGCGGCAAGGACAGCGCCATTGATTACAAGGATGCGCTCAAGCTCCGCAAGTATATTTCTGAGAGCGGCAAGATTCTTCCCAGAAGAATCACCGGCACATGTGCAACCCATCAGAGAGCTCTTACAGTAGCGATCAAGAGGGCACGTCACGTTGCTATCCTTCCTTACGCTGAGAAGTAATTAAAAGGAAGAGAGATCTTAGACAGAGAGAAAAGCTCCAGGCGGTTTCCGCCCGGAGCTTTTTTATTTTCCAAGGAAAGGGCTGTAATTCGGCCTCGGCCAGCACTTAATACGCAATATAATACGTATTAAGCCCCGAAAATAGATTTAAGGAGCAATATATTACGCTTAATCTTTGCGGATCATGTTCTGCAGACAGGTCTTTTAAGTCTTCCATTATCCTTTGGCATGGGGCTCATGTAATGCAGAGACCGGCATGATAATGGGAGTGTTAATGCGGTAATCCGGTCTGTATTTTTTATTATGATGCAAAGCAGAGAAAATCATGTTAAAATATGCTGGAATATGTCCATGGTGCCGGGTGGCAGCATGGCTATTCGCAATGTAAGATGAAAGGAACCATTCCTTTATGAACTTGAATCACATTGAGCCCATCGGCTGGCTGTCGGGATACTTCAAGATCCCCCTGGCCCTGGGGGCCATTCTGATCCTGGCGGACATACTGATCCTTCTGATCTCTCCCCCGTCGGCCTTTGTACTGACCCTTCTCCTGATCGTCTATTTCGTGATCACGGGCCGCGTCTATTTCAACCACAGATCCCTGCTGACCAGGGAGCTGGTGAAATTCGCGGAGGGCTACAGTCCCATGGAGGGAAAGGTCCTGCAGGAGATGGAGATCCCCTTTGCCATCCTGGACAGGGACGGACGCTTCGTCTGGCTGAACGAAGCCTTTTCGGGCACCGTTCATAAGAGCAGGGGCTATAACAAATCCATTACCACCCTCTTTCCTGCCGTGCGCAAGGAGAATCTTCCCGATGACGGAGCAGAAGAACACATGGATGTGGAAATGGACGGCGAGAACTATGTCCTGACCATGCGGGGCGTCTCCATGAAGGAGATCACCCGGGAAAATTCCTTCTTCAACTATACGGGAGAGGAAGGCCTGGTCCTGATCACTCTGTCGGACAATACGGCGGTCCGGCTGGCCCTCAAGGAAGTGGATGACCAGAGCCTGGTAGTGGGCTACTGCTATATCGACAACTATGAGGAAGCCATGGAGACCCTGGAGGACGTGAGAAAGTCCCTTCTGGCGGCCCTGGTGGACAGA
This sequence comes from uncultured Lachnospiraceae bacterium, assembly GCA_946614165.1. Classification (GTDB taxonomy): domain Bacteria; phylum Bacillota; class Clostridia; order Lachnospirales; family Lachnospiraceae; genus CAG-791. Next base: position 15,071 of record CAMOGQ010000020.1, on the reverse strand, counting down.
AAAGTCAGCAAGTACGTTTCCTCCTATGACGGCATCTGCGGCAAGCTGGAGAAGGACCGCTACCTGATCATCATCCGCAAGAAGGCCCTGCGTGCCATGCAGGAGGACCACTTCTCCATCACGGAGGACGTGAAGACGGTCAAGGTCGGCAACGAAATGGCCATTACCATTTCCATCGGCTTCGGCCTGGACGGCCTGACCTATTCCCAGAACCTGGAATTTGCCCGCAACGCGGTGGATATTTCCCTGGGCCGGGGCGGTGACCAGGTCACTGTCAAGACCCCTGAGGATACGGTCTACTACGGCGGCAAGACCCAGCAGGTGGAAAAGAGCAAGAAGGTCCGGTCCAGGATCATGGCCCAGGCCCTCAAGGAACTGATCCGGTCCAGAGACGTGGTCTACATCATGGGCCACAGACTGGGAGACCCGGATTCCTTCGGCGCCGCCATCGGCGTCTACCGGATCGCAAAGACCCTGGGCCATAAGGCCCATATCATCATCAACGAGCGCACCACCTCCCTGAGCGCTGTCCTGACCCTCTTCGAGGGCAATCCCGAGTACGAGCAGGACCTTGTCATTTCGGGCACGGAAGCCATGGAGACCGTCACCGACAACAGCATGCTGGTGGTGGTGGACGTCAACAAGCCGGGCATCACCGAGTGTCCCGACATGCTGCGCCTGTGCAAGACCGTGGTGGTCCTGGACCATCACAGGAAGGGGACCGAATATATAGAGAACGCGGCTCTTTCCTACGTGGAATCCTATGTATCCTCCGCCTGCGAGCTGGTCACCGAACTGATCCAGTATACGGGAGAGGGCATCAAGATCACCCCCGAGGAGGCGGACGCCCTCTACGGCGGCATCGTGGTGGATACGGACAATTTCCTGAAGCAGACCGGTGTCAGGACCTTCGAAGCCTCCGCCTATCTGAAGCGGAACGGCGCCGACGGCACCCGGGTCAGAAAGCTTTTCAGAGAGAACGCAAAGGAATACAAGGCCAGGGCGGATGTGGTCTCCCAGGCCGAGATCTACAGAGACCAGTATGCCATCTCCATCTGCCCCGCGGACGGACTTGCCAGCCCTACGGTGGTGGGCGCCCAGGCGGCCAACGAGATGCTGAATATAAAGGGGATCCGGGCCAGCTTCGTGATGACGGATTACAACAACGAGATCTTTATCAGCGCCAGATCCCTGGACGACGTGAACGTGCAGAGAGTCATGGAGCGCATGGGCGGAGGCGGCCATATGACCATCGCCGGGGCCCAGCTCAAGGACATCACTGTGGTGGAGGCCATAGGAAGCCTGAAGCGTATGATAGATACTATGATAGAAGAAGGAGAACTGTGATATGAAAGTTATTTTACTGGAAGATGTCAAATCCCTGGGCAAAAAGGGCCAGATCGTGAACGTCAGCGACGGCTATGCCAGAAATATGATCATTCCCAAAAAGCTGGGCCTGGAAGCAACGGAAAAGAACCTGAACGACTTAAAGCTCAAGCAGAAGCATGAAGAGAAGCTGGCGGCCCAGAAGCTGGCGGACGCAAAGCAGATGGCTTCCGACCTGGAAAAGATCAAGATCACCGTGGCCATGAAGGCCGGCGAGGGCGGAAAGGTCTTCGGATCCATCGCCGCCAAAGAAATCGCACAGGCAGCCAAGGACCAGCACGGTCTGGACCTGGACAAGAAGAAGATCCAGCTTTCCGAGCCCATTAAGACCTTCGGCATGCACGAAGTCCCCATCAAGCTGCACACACAGGTAACAGGAAGACTGTACGTCCTGGTACAGGAGAAGTAAGGAGTCCATATGCCGCAGGAAGAAGCCATCAGACGCATCATGCCCCATTCGCTGGAGGCGGAGCAGTCTGTCATCGGATCCATGATCATGGACGCCGACGCCGTGATCGCGGCTGCGGAAATGCTCAGGGAGGACGATTTCTATTCCAGGCAGTACGGGATCCTTTTCCAGACCATCCTGGAAATGAGCCAGAAGAACGTGGACATCGATCCCGTCACCCTGCAGGAGAGCCTGAAGGAAAAAAATCTGCCTCCGGAGGTCTACTCCGCAGAGATGATCATGAACCTGATCGCCGCTGTGCCCACTTCTGCCAACATCCGTTCCTACGCCGATATCGTGGTCAGAAAGTCTCTGCTGCGGAAGCTGATCCACGCGGGGGAGGACATAGCCAATACCTGCTATACGGAAAGCGAAGAGACCGATGTCATCATGGACCGGGCGGAAAAGAAGATCTTCGAGATCTCCGAGAGCCGGGGAAGCTCCGACTTTGTGCCGGTCCGCCAGGTGGTCCTGAACGCCATGGAGCGCATAGAAGCCGCTTCCAGGGTCAAGGGGACCGTCACCGGTCTTCCTACCGGCTTCCTGGATCTGGACCGTCAGACCGCCGGTTTTCAGCGTTCTGACATGATCCTGATCGCCGCCAGGCCCTCCATGGGAAAAACGGCCCTGGCCCTGAACATCGCCGAGCATCTGGTCATGCACGAGGACAAGTGCATTGCCATCTTTTCCCTGGAAATGTCCAAGGAACAGCTGATGAACCGTCTTCTGGCCATGGAATCCAGGGTGGATTCCCAGAAGATCCGCACCGGCACCCTCTCGGACCAGGAGTGGGGCGACCTGATCGAGGCGGCGGGCGCTCTGGGCGAGAGCAGGCTGATCCTGGACGATACTCCGGCCATCACGGTGGCGGAGCTCCGGTCCAAGTGCCGCAAATACAAGATGGAATTCGGACTGGAGATGGTCCTGATCGACTACCTGCAGCTGATGACCGGCGCCGGCAAGAGGGCGGGAGAGTCCAGGCAGCAGGAAATTTCGGATATTTCAAGATCCCTCAAGGCTGTGGCCAGGGAACTGGACGTGCCCATCGTGGCCCTGTCCCAGCTTTCCCGTGCCGTAGAGCAGAGACCCAACAAGCGGCCCATGCTGTCCGACCTGCGTGAGTCGGGCGCCATAGAGCAGGATGCCGACCTTGTTATGTTCATTTACCGTGACGAATACTATAATCCGGATACGGATGACAAGAACCAGGCCGAGATCATCATAGCCAAGCACAGAAACGGACCGGTGGGGACTGTCAAACTGGGATGGACCCCTGCCCTGACCCGGTTCACCAACCTGGAGACCAGACCGGATTATCAGAATTAATTTCTGATAAAGTTTACTTCGGCAGAAAATATTCTTTATTTTAGAAATACTATTTCGCTTTAACGCGTTAAATGATATGATGGGATGCGAGTCGGAGTGGGTCCGGCCCCGTATTCATAATTAACAAGGGAGAAAAACCACATGGAACGTTATTTTGACGAAGCGATCGAAACAGCTTCAAGAGAAGAGATCCTGGAGATCCAGAACAGGGGTCTCAGAGATGTAGTGAAACGCGTATGGGACAATGTTCCCTACTACCGTAAGAAGATGGAAGCAAAGGGTGTGACCCCGGAGGACATCAAAGGCAGAGAGGACCTTCATAAGCTCCCCTTCCTGACCAAGGATGATCTGCGGGAAGCCTATCCCTACGGACTGATGGCCCGTCCCGTGAAGGACTGCGTCAGGATCCAGTCCACCAGCGGCACCACCGGCAGAAGAGTCGTTGCCTTCTATACCCAGAACGATCTCGATATGTGGGAAAGATGCTGCGCAAGAGCTCTTACAGCCGCAGGCTGCACCCCGGACGACGTGGTGCAGGTCTCCTACGGCTACGGCCTCTTTACGGGCGGCGCGGGTCTTCACGGCGGCTCCCATAAGGTGGGTTCTCTTACGCTTCCCATGTCCTCCGGCAATACGGACCGCCAGATCCAGTTCATGACCGATCTGGGCGCCACCATCATATGCTGCACCCCTTCCTACGCCGCCTATCTGGCAGAATCCATCCATGAGAGAGGCGTGCGGGACCAGATCCGGCTCAAGGCCGGCATCTTCGGGGCGGAAGCCTGGACCGAGGAAATGCGCCAGAGCATTCAGGAGAGACTGGGCATCAAAGCCTATGATATCTACGGCCTGACCGAGATCTCCGGCCCCGGCGTTTCCTTCGAGTGCTCCTGCCAGAATGGCATGCACATCAACGAAGACAACTTCATCGCGGAAACCATTGATCCCAAGACAGGCGAGCCCGTTCCCTACGGCGAAAAGGGCGAGCTGGTCTTCACCAGCTTCACCAAGGAAGCCTTCCCCCTGATCCGCTACAGGACCAAGGACATCTGCATCCTGACCGAGGAAAAGTGCGAGTGCGGCAGGACCTTCATCCGCATGACCAAGCCTCTGGGCCGCTCCGACGACATGCTGATCGTCAAGGGCGTCAATGTATTCCCGTCCCAGATCGAGACCGTGCTCATGAACCAGGGCTATCCCGCCAACTACGAGATCGTGGTCACCCGTGAGAACAACTCCGATGCCATCGAGGTCAAGGTAGAAATGACCCAGGAGATGTTCTCCGACTCCATTTCGGAAGTGGCCGGCCGTGAAAAGAAGCTGGTGGCAGCTCTCAAGGCCATGCTGGGCATCTACTGCAAGGTCAGACTGGTGGCTCCCAAGAGCATCGTGAGATCCGAAGGCAAGGCAAAGCGTGTAATTGATAAGAGAAATCTTTATAAAGGGTAAAGCAAAAGCAGCCGGCGGCGGGCCCCTGGGCTCGCCGGATCACTTGTAAGAAAGGGGTTCACTATGAGCGTAAAACAGATTTCCATTTTTCTTGTCAACCAGCCCGGTTCCCTGGCTGCCCTGACAAAGCTTCTGCAGCAGAACGAGATCGATCTCCGCGCCATGTCTCTGGCCGAGAGCGAGGATTTCGGCATCGTCCGCATCATCGTGGACGACGTCTACAACTGCAACCAGGTCCTGAAGGACAACAACTATGTCTGCTCCATCACCAAGGTGGTGGCAGTGGAGATCGAAGACAAGCCCGGCGCCCTGGTCAATGTCCTGACGCTGCTTGGCGACAACGGGGTCAACCTGGAGTATTCCTATGCCTTCCTGGCCAAGAAGGCCGGCAGCGCCTTCCTGATCCTGCGTGTTCCGGACGTCAAGGCCGCAGAGAAGATCATGATGGAGAACGGCATAAGGCCCATCACCCAGGACGACCTGTCGGGCCTTTTCGACTGAGGAGCCAAGGGGGCCTTTTATCCGCTTCCTGCCCCGGACCATTAAAAAGTATTTAGACGGAAAACATTTACTTAAATGCAATCTCTGTTATAATATTTATATGACGGTTACGATGTAATGCCTCCCGGTTCAGGCGCTGAGGAAAGGGAGGTGTTTGGAGTATGGATTCGCAGCGCAGAAAAGAGTTATGAATGAGTATCAGACAGATTAGAGTTACAGTAGGCAACGAATCAGGAACCCTGTTGAAGCTTTGCAAGATCCTTGAGGAAAATGATATTGAGCTTCGTGCTCTTGACCTGGTAGATAAGGATGCAGCCCGTATCATGCGTATCATCGTTGATGACGTTTATACCTGCAACGGGATCCTGAAAGAGCATGGATACAGCACCGCTGTCAAGCCTGTCATCGTGCTGGATCTGGAAGACAAGCCGGAATCCCTGCCCGCTTTCCTTAAGCCCCTGGCTGACAACGGCATCGTCCTTAAGTATGGTTATTCCTTCATGGAAAACAGGAAGGGCAGATTCTTCATGGCCATGCGTGTCGAGGATGAGGATGTGGAAAGAGCAGAAGAGCTCCTGGAAGCCGCAGGCTTCAAGCCCATCGTCCAGGATGACCTGAGAAGACTTTTCGTCTGATTCCTGTTTGAAATTTGTTTTTACGGACCGGCCGTATCTTCGGATGCGGCCGGTCTTTTTATGCCTGTAAAAAGACAAAAAAGAAGGACGGATGCGTCTGGCATCCGTCCTTAATTGCGTTTTCTTTCATGGATCCGGGTTCTTATCCCCGGTCATTTCAGAAGACTCTGATTATTCCTCAGAGATAGCGCCAACAGGGCACTGAGCTTCGCAGGAACCGCAGTCGATGCAGGCATCTGCGTCGATTACATAGTGTTCGTCACCCTGAGAGATAGCTTCTACGGGGCACTGAGCTGCACAGGAACCGCAGCTGATGCAAGAATCGGAAATAACACGTGCCATTATAAATTCCTCCTTAAAAAAGAATGATAAGTTAGTTAGGGCTAAATACCCTGATTTATATACAGCCACAGATCCCGGGCGGGACCTGTGGCCGTATTAACTGATTTATGCTGTGCGCCTGCCGGGCGGCAGGGCACGTTTTCCCTCACGCGGAAGAATTATTCTTCGTTGTACAGAGCGCCGAGCTTGCTCAGGTACTCGTAGTGCTTCTGAGCATTTTCCTTGGCTTCGCCGAAGAGCTTAGCTGCTCTTTCAGGATTCTTCTGCTTCAGGGATGTGTAACGAACTTCGCCTGCAAGGAAGTCCATGTAATCCAGCTTAGCGGGCTTGCTGTCCAGAGTGAACTTCTTGGCGCCGCCGGCAGGATTGAATCTGAACAGATTCCAGTAACCGGTATCAACTGCAAGCTTCTCTTCGTCCTGAACCTTGGCCATACCCTTGCGGATACCATGGTTGATGCAGGGAGCGTATGCGATGATCAGGGAAGGTCCCGGATAAGCTTCTGCTTCTGCGATGGCCTTGATGGTCTGGTTCTTGTCAGCACCCATGGAGATCTGAGCTACGTATACATAGCCATAGCTCATAGCCATTGCTGCAAGGTCTTTCTGCTTGATGTCCTTGCCGGCTGCTGCGAACTGTGCGACTGCACCTTCAGGAGTAGCCTTGGAGGACTGGCCGCCGGTGTTGGAGTAAACTTCTGTGTTGAAGCAGAAGATGTTGATGTCCTTGCCGGAAGCAAGAGCATGGTCGACACCGCCGTAGCCGATATCGTATGCCCAGCCGTCACCGCCGAAGATCCACTGGGACTTCTTGGCCAGGAACTGCTTATCCTTCAGGATCTCGCATGCAGCTTCGGAGCCGTCAGCAGCCAGAGCAGCGACCAGCTTATCGGTTGCCTTGCCGTTGGTTGCGCCGACTGCGAATGTGTCGATCCATTCTGCAGCTGCAGCCTTGACGTCTTCGCCTGCTGTCTCAGCCAGGGCCTCGACTTTGCCTTTCAGCTTGTCGCGGAGAGCCTGCTGTGCAAGGAACATACCATAACCAAACTCTGCAGCGTCTTCAAACAGGGAGTTGGACCATGCGGGGCCGTGACCCTTCTTGTTGACGGTGTAAGGAGTGGAAGGAGAGGAGTTGCCCCAGATGGAGGAGCAGCCGGTAGCGTTGGCAATGTACATCCTGTCGCCGAACAGCTGAGTGATCAGCTTGGCATAAGGTGTCTCGCCGCAGCCTGCGCAGGCGCCGGAGAACTCAAGCAGAGGCTGCTTGAACTGAGAGCCCTTGACAGTTGCTTCTTTGAACTTCTCGATGACTTCTTCCTTGTCTTCCAGAGTTACAGCATAGTTGAAGGTATCCTGCTGGTTTGCCTGAGGCATAGCCTTGTCCAGTCTTACCATGGTCAGAGCCTTCTCGCCCTTCTTGCCAGGGCATACATTTGCGCAGCTTCCGCAGCCTGTGCAGTCCAGAGAGGACACGGTGATGGCGAACTTGTAGTTCGGCATGCCCATAAGAGGAAGAACGACTGTGTTCTCGGGAGCCTTTGCGACTTCTTCGTCAGTCATGGCAACTGTACGGATGGCAGCGTGAGGGCATACATAAGAGCAGAAACCGCACTGGATGCAGTTCTCGCTGTTCCATACGGGAACGTTGACTGCGATACCGCGCTTCTCATATGCGGCAGCGCCGGAAGGAGTGGATCCTTCATAATATGCGGAGACAACGGATACAGGAACGGTATTGCCTTCCTGGGAGTTGACCTTGACCTGAATGTTGTTGACGAAGTCAACGACATCCTGTCTGCTGCCTTCTGCCTTGACGATATCGTATTCTTCGCCTTCGGCCTGGCCCCAGCTCTCGGGAACGTTGACCTTGACTACGTTCTGAGCACCTGCATCGATGGCAGCCCAGTTCTTTTCTACGACGTCCTGACCCTTACGGCCGTAGGTCTTCTGTGCAGCTTCCTTCATCAGGCGGATCGCATCCTCTTCGGGGATGATCTGAGCCAGCTTGAAGAATGCGGACTGAAGGATGGTGTTGATACGTGTGGGGCCCATGCCGGTCTCAATACCGATCTTGACACCGTCGATGGTGTAGAACTGGATATTGTGGTCATGGATGAATCTCTTGACCTGCGGAGGAATGTGAGTCTCAAGCTCTTCTGCATTCCAGGAGCAGTTCAGAAGGAATGTGCCGCCGTCTACCAGTTCCTGGCTCATGTTGAACTTGCGGATGTATGCCGGGTTGTGGCATGCAACGAAGTTGGCCTGGTGGATGAGGTAGGTGGACTTGATGGGCTTCTTACCGAATCTCAGGTGAGACATGGTAACGCCGCCGGACTTCTTGGAGTCGTAATCGAAGTATGCCTGTGCATACATGTCGGTGTTGTCGCCGATGATCTTGATGGAGTTCTTGTTGGCACCGACGGTACCGTCTGCGCCCAGACCCCAGAACTTGCAGCAGATGGTTCCTTCGGGAGTGGTAACGATTTCCTTGCCGGTCTCAAGAGACAGGCCAGTCACGTCATCCGTGATGCCGATGGTGAATCTCTTCTTGGTCTCGTTGTCAAAGACAGCGATGATCTGTGCAGGAGTGGTGTCCTTGGAACCAAGGCCGTAGCGTCCGCCGAAGACCGGTACGGAATCGAACTTGGTGCCCTTGAGAGCCTTGATGACATCCAGTTCCAGAGGTTCGCCGATGGAGCCGGGCTCCTTGGTCCTGTCGAGAACGGAGATCTTCTTGACGGTGTCGGGGATGACGTCGATCAGAGCCTGCTCGCAGAAAGGTCTGTACAGACGGACCTTTACGAGACCGACCTTGCGGCCCAGGCCGTTGAGGTAATCGACTGTCTCTTCGATGGTCTCGTTGACGGAACCCATGGCGATGATGATCTGCTCGGCATCGGGAGCGCCGTGATAGTTGAAGAGCTTATAGTCTGTGCCGATCTTGGCATTGACCTTGTCCATGTATTCCTGAACGATGGCAGGCATTGCATCATAGACAGGGTTGCAGGCTTCTCTGGTCTGGAAGAACAGATCGGGGTTCTGAGCGGAGCCCATCTGACGGGGATGAGTGGGGTTCAGGCAGTTGTCACGGAATGCCTGGACAGCATCCAGATCGATCAGATCCTTGAGGTCTTCATAATCCCATGTCTCGATCTTCTGGATCTCGTGGGAGGTACGGAAACCGTCGAAGAAGTTGATGAAAGGAAGTTTGCCCTTGACTGCTGCGCAGTAAGCTACGGGTGTAAGGTCCATGACTTCCTGTACGGAAGATTCACAGAGCATTGCGCAGCCGGTCTGACGTGCTGCGTAAACGTCGGAGTGATCACCGAAGATGTTCAGGGCGTGTGTTGCGATACAACGTGCGGATACGTTGAAGACAGCCGGAAGACCTTCGCCGGCAACCTTGTACAGGTTGGGAATCATAAGAAGGAGGCCCTGAGAAGCGGTGAATGTGGATGTCATAGCACCTGCAGCGATTGCGCCGTGGGTCGCACCTGCAGCACCAGCCTCGGACTGCATTTCAGTTACCTGGACAGTTGTGCCGAAGATGTTCTTTCTGCCGGCAGTTGCCCATTCATCTACATGCTCAGGCATGACGGATGAAGGTGTGATGGGATAGATGGTAGCGACTTCTGTGTACGCGTAAGAAGCATGTGCAGCAGCTTCATTACCATCCATGGTCAGCATTTTTCTTGCCATTATGTTTTCCTCCTATGCTAAGATACGCATTACTGCATACAGACGTAAAAAAAACCATAGTTTTTTAGTCTATTTTTATGTTAGCATTGCCCCTCTTAAATTGCAACGTCATTTTCCGATTGTACTTCTTAAAATCCATTATAATTACTGAAATTTGAGGTTAGCAATAACTAACTATTGTGAAAAATATCCAATTTTTCCCAGGCTTTTTCGAATGCGTGTTTGAAAAAGGGGAAGAAAAAAGGGCCCCCGGCGGAAAGGATGCGGATGGAGAAAAAAGAAGGGGAAAATGAACGAAAAATGAGGAAAAAGGCCGGAAAAAAGGGCCCGCGCAGACGGCGCGGACCCGTAAGAACGTCTTTCAGACAGAGGAAAGCACGGCCAGAGCGTCTTCGGGGCAGATCACAACGCAGTGCTCCTTCAGGTGCTGGTGCCTGGCGTAGGAGATGGGCTCGGAATGACCGTATTCCGAGATGACGGCCAGGACATGCTGCATGGATTTTACGGTATCCATGTCCGGCATGGTCAGGAAAAGATAGTATTTCCTGTCGGAAGGATCCTGGTAGAGGGCACTGGCCCCCTTGTAGAGCTTACCCGTCAGGGAAGCGGCCTGGACCAGATCCCGGAGGGAGGCAAAGGAGAAGAGCCTGTGGGTGAAGAGGTAGCGGCGAAGCTGGGCCATGTCCTGGCCCTGGCCCCTTTTCTCGGATGAGGCGGGCGCGCCCGCGGCCTGTCCGGAGGTCAGATCCTTTTTCAGGGAATTCAGGAGCTGTTCGAAAGGCGAAAGGGGACTGCCTCCCTCCCCCGCCTGTCCCAGAGAATTCTGGATGGAGGGACCGAAGCTGGAAAAGCGCGCGTCCAGCTCCTCCGGATTTTCCACCTTGGTCACCACCAGGACGATGCTGTCGGAGGAAAGGGGGATGGCCTCTATCATGATGGGCATGTTCTCCACCTGGAAGCCGAACTGGAAGGCAGCCTGGCGCATCATGTCCTGAAAAAGGCTTTTGGCCTTGTCCGAACCGTAGGCCAGCTCGCTGAGCCTGATCTGACGCTGTTCCAGATCTTCGCGGGTCAGAATGCAGCGGATCTGATTATCATTGATTTTCTCGATCTTCAAGTAGGTGCCACCTTTCCTTAATATATATGTGTTCCGTTACCTAAATATACCATAGATGCGGGAAAAATAGTAGTAACTGCCGGTATACAAAATGGCTCCCGGCGGGAAGAGGAGGTCAAATCAATTCGTAAGCCCCGGGCCGTTGAACGAAGGGGGCACAGGAGTTAAAATAGACTCGTGGCAGGAATCCGGATAATCCGTATCCGGGAAGGAGGTGAGAGAGACAAGCCGCAAACTGCCGGCCAGGCAGTCCATTTCTGTATGCAGACAATGCATATCGCAAGATCGCCATTAAAGCCCCACCCGCGGGGCATTTCTGTTCGGCGAAACATTCCACTTGAAATATCACTTTTTTAATACGATACAGTCTGTATTTCTGCCCGGCGGCCCGGGGACGGGTCCCACGGAAGATTCACGTCCTCCTTCCGGCCGCGCACATTTCTGTTTAAGATCGCTCTGCCTTAAGGCAGCGGTCTTTATCTGAACCATTTCATTACCATATCTTATCTCAAATCTGAAGACCTTCCGGACTCTGAATCTGTTGTGGCCCCACCATGCAGCGACCCCGTCCGGAAGGTCTTTCTCCCGTGTTGCTGACAGCCCATCTTTTTGCTATAATCTAAAATGGTATTTTGTGAACAGTACAGATAAGGGGACACGGCGTGAAAAAAATACTGATATCCTTCATTATTATAATTATGATCGGTGTACTGGGCTTTTTATTCGGAAAGACCTATCTGCGGAAGTATGCCTACACAAAGGAGAGGGCTGATCTGGAGGCCTACCTGGGCATAGAAGACCCCAGCGTCTTTCCCGTGATCAGTCAGGGAGAGCGCACCGAGCTGGAGGCCAGGGATTTCGGCGGGGAGATCTATATCCCCTTCGAAACGGCCACGGACCTTTTTAACAGCCGCTTCTACTACGGCGAGGCGGATCAGACGCTTTTCTACTGCCTGCCGGACGATCGGGTATCAGTCCCCTTGGGATCCGATACCTGGACCCTGGACAGCGGAGGGAGCTTTCAGGAGAGCTATCAGATCATCCGCATGGATGAGGAGGAAAGGCTCTGGATCGCCCTGCCCTTCCTGAAGGGATATGCCAATTTCTCCTATCAGGTCTATTCCTCCCCCAACCGTCTGGTGCTGACAGACAACTGGGAGCCCTACAGGGTGGCCTCCCTCAAAAGGGATTCCGCCATCCGGGTATCGGGCGGCGTAAAGAGCGAGATCGTGGCGGACCTTGCCGCAGGCACCCAGGTCAGGATCATGGATGAAATGGAGACCTGGTCCAAGGTGGCTACCTATGACGGTCTCTACGGCTACATCGAAAAGAAGGACCTGGAGAAGTACGGCGACGCTTCCGAGACGCCGGTCACGGACTACCAGGAGCCGGAACATCCCGCCTTAAGCCTGGGCAAAAAGGTCAACCTGGCCTGGCACCAGATCGCGGGCACGCCGGGCAACGATACCTACTACGGACTGATGGCAAATACAAAGTCGGTCAACGTGGTCTCCCCCACCTGGTTCCATCTCAACGACAACGGACAGGTGGAAAGCTTTGCCGCTCATTTCTATGTGGAAGCCGCCCATTCCCAGGGCTATCAGGTATGGGCCGTGTTCGACAATTTCTCCACTGGCAAGGCCTACGGAAAGTTCCTGGAAAAGGACCTGTACAGAAGCCATGTCATCGGTTCCCTGATCGATTACTGCCATGAGTACGATATCGACGGCATCAACATCGATATCGAAAATCTGGCGGAGCACCACGGCGACGACTTTATCGAATTCATCCGGGAGCTTTCCATCAGGACCCATAAGGAGGGCCTGATCCTCTCGGTGGACAATTACGTCCCCTATAACTTCAACGACCACTACCACATGGATGAGCAGGGCGTTTTCGCCGACTATGTGATCCTGATGGGCTATGACGAGCACTTCCAGGGCAGCGAAGTGGCAGGCAGCGTAGCCTCCATCGGCTATGTCACCTACGGCATCCAGGAGGCCCTGAAGATGGTGCCCGCCCAAAAGCTGATCAACGGCATTCCCTTCTATGCCAGGGTCTGGACCACCAGCAGCCAGGGAGTCACATCCCAGGCCTGCAGCATGCAGGTCGTCCAGGACTATATAGCCAGGAACGGCATGAATGCCGAATGGAGCGAGACGGACGGACAGTATTACGCAGAAAGAAGTTCGGGCGACAATTTATACCAGGTATGGGTGGAGGACGATGAGTCCATCGCCCTGAAGCTGAGCGTCATGGAGGATGCGGGCCTTGCCGGTGTGGCGGAATGGTGCCTGGGCTTCGAGACGCCGGATGTCTGGGACGTGATCGCCGACTACATGGAAAAGTAATGAAGACAGAATATGTAAGGCTCTCGGAGGAGAGCATTGACGAAGAGGCCATAGCCAGGGCCGGCCGCATCCTGCAGGAGGGCGGCCTGGTGGCCTTTCCCACAGAGACCGTATACGGTCTGGGCGGGGACGCCCTGAATCCGGCGTCCTCCCGGAAAATCTACGCGGCCAAGGGACGTCCCTCGGACAATCCCCTGATCGTGCATATCTGCAGGATGAAGGATCTGCCTCCCCTGGTGGAGGAGATCCCCGACGCGGCTTTAAAGCTTGCAAAAGCCTTCTGGCCCGGGCCCATTACCATGATCTTTAAAAAGAGCGACCTGGTGCCTCTGGAGACCACCGGCGGCCTCTCCACCGTGGCCGTGCGCTTTCCCTCCAACAGGATCGCCGCTGCCCTGATCGACAAAGCGGGCGGCTTTGTGGCCGCTCCCAGCGCCAACCGCTCGGGCAGGCCCTCTACCACCACCGCGGACCACTGCAGGGAGGACCTGGACGGCCGGGTGGATATGATCATAGACGGCGGCCCCGTGCAGATCGGGCTGGAATCCACCATCATTGACATGACGGAAAAGGTCCCCATGATCCTTCGTCCGGGCAAGATCTCCAGGCAGATGCTGGAAGAGGTGCTGGGATCCGTGGAAGTGGACAGGACCATCCTTTCTTCCGACGATGCGGCCGCTCCCAGAGCCCCCGGCATGAAGTACCGCCACTACGCCCCCAGAGGCTATCTGACCATCGTGGACGGAGACAGGGAGGCTGTGACCGCCTATATCAACAGAGAGTGCGACGGGCTCCGGCTGAAGGGCATGAAGACAGGGGTCCTTTGCACCGACGAGACCGCCGGCTTTTACCGGGCCGACTCCGTAAAGAGCACCGGCAGCCGACAGGACGAAGACGCCGCGGGCCGGGCCCTCTTCCGCCTGCTGCGGGAATTCGATACGGAAGACGTCCAGGTCATGTTCTCAGAGTCCTTCGAAGGGGCTTCTGACGGGCAGGCCATCATGAACCGCCTGATGAAGGCGGCGGGCCACCGCATGGTGCGGGTATGAGTGCAGCGCTGCCGGGCAGCGATGTATATAAATCTGAATCAGTCAATAATGAAGGAGGCTAAAATGGCAAAAGTATTTATTATGGATCATCCCCTGATCGCCCACAAGATCGGCAATATCAGAAAGAAAGAGACAGGCACCAAGGAATTCCGCGAGACCATCAGCGAGATCGCCATGCTGGAGGCTTATGAGGCCACCAGAGATCTGGAGCTGGAGGACGAGGAGATCGAGACTCCCATCTGCAAGACCACAGCCAAGTTCCTCAAGGGCAAAAAGCTGGCCGTCGTTCCCATCCTGCGCGCAGGCCTGGGCATGGTGGAAGGCATGCTGACCCTGATCCCCGCCGCCAAGGTGGGCCACATCGGTCTCTACAGAGATCCCCAGACACTGGAGCCCGTGGAATATTACTGCAAGCTGCCTGCCGATTCCGACGAAAGAGAAGTCTTCGTGGTGGATCCCATGCTGGCCACCGGCGGTTCCGCCGTGGCGGCCGTGGACCTGCTCAAGCAGCACGGCTGCAAGAAGCTCCACTTCCTCTGCATCATCGCGGCTCCCGAAGGCGTCAAGGTCTTTACGGAAGCCCATCCCGACGTGGACCTCTATATCGGCGCACTGGATGACCATCTGAACGACCACGGCTACATCGTTCCCGGTCTGGGCGATGCGGGCGACAGAGTTTTCGGAACCAAGTAAATAAGGGAAGGCCCCGTGCCTTTTTCGTCAATCACCCCACCCATTCCTTCTGAATGGATGGGGCTTGCAGAGGAGA
>CAMOGQ010000019.1 GCA_946614165.1 uncultured Lachnospiraceae bacterium | reverse complement strand
ACTTGGGGCTCATGGCTCCGATCACCACTCTGTCGATCCTGGACTGGATCAGGGCTCCCGCGCACATCTGACAGGGCTCCAGGGTGCAGTAGAGAGTGCAGCCCTCCAGACGCCAGTCCCCAACTTTCTTACAGGCCTTTTTAATGCAGGTGATTTCGGCGTGGGCCAGGGTGGTATGGTCCGTATTTCTTCTGTTATAGCCCCTTGCAATGATCTTTCCATCCGAAACAATCACGGCCCCTATGGGGACTTCTCCCAGGGCCAGGGCTTTTTCCGCCTGCCGGAGGGCGGCCCTCATGAAGCGGCGGTCGGCTTTTTCCTGTAGACTGAACTTTTTCAATTGGCAGAACTCCTGAATGAAATAAATAGATCTGATTACCGGAAACGGATGTATATCCTGAGATCCTGTCTGCATGTCGGGACAGGCATTGCGGCCTTGGCTGACGCAGGCAGATAAACGGTATACTTTTCCAAAACTGTATTTTAAAAGCACTTCTGGAAAAGAATATATGATTGCTTCTGCAAATTCAAGGTTTGTAGGCATGGATTCCGGTGATGCAGTCTCCGATCGGAATTACCCTTTTTTTCAAAGCGGGCATAAAAACACCCTGCCGGTCTTCAGGGGAATATCCTGTTCTTTCTTTTCCGGATCGTCAATGGACAGAACTGGCAGTATATAGTAACACCGCGCTTTACTCTGTTCTGCTTTGTGCGGGTTTCCGGTTTCAGAGCTGATGCAGGAATTGTTTGCAGTTTGCCTCATAACATGTTAACATCATTTGATGGACCTCTCTGCGCGGCAGAGAGCTCTTGTTGTCCGTTCCTTTTGGGGAGCGGCATGGGGAAACGGGAGGGTTACATGAAGATTTCCACCAAGGGCAGATACGCCCTCAGACTCATGCTGGATCTGGCCCAGCACAATACCGGAGAATATATTTCCTTAAAGGACATCTCGGGGCGCCAGGACATCACCGTCAAATATCTGGAGCAGATCGTGACCAGTCTGACCCGGGCGGGCTTTCTCAGGAGCCAGAGAGGCAACAACGGCGGCTACCGCCTGGCCAGAAATCCTGCCGAGTATAAGGTGGGAGAGATCCTCCGGGCCATGGAAGGAAGTCTTGATCCCGTGAACTGCGACGCCTCCGTGGAGGATATCCGCAATGAGGACTTCGCGGTCCTGCCCTTCTGGAGAGGACTCTCCAGGGTCATCAATCAATACGTAGATTCATATACACTGGAAGATCTGGTGGACATGGCAGCGGAAATGGCCATCAATACATATATGATCTGAGAAAAAACGATTCAATCAGGAAGGAAGTACACATATGTCAGACGCTTTACTGCAGGTAAAGAACCTGTCCGCATCCATCGAAGAGGGAGAGATCCTTCATCATATAGACCTGGAGATCGCCGCAGGCGAGACCCATGTCCTTCTGGGCCCCAACGGCGCGGGCAAATCCACCCTGGGCCATACCATCATGGG
This sequence comes from uncultured Lachnospiraceae bacterium, assembly GCA_946614165.1. Classification (GTDB taxonomy): domain Bacteria; phylum Bacillota; class Clostridia; order Lachnospirales; family Lachnospiraceae; genus CAG-791. The sequence continues at coordinate 35,076 of CAMOGQ010000019.1, read as the reverse complement.
CAATCCCGTATATAAGGTGACAGACGGTCAGATCCTCTTCGGCGGAGAGGATATCACAGAGCTTTCCCCCGACAAGAGGGCAAAGCTGGGCCTTTTCATGACCTTCCAGAATCCTCTGGAGGTTCCGGGCCTTTCCGTGGAGGCATTTCTCAGAAACGCCCTCCGTCAGAAGACCGGCAAGCCCATCCGTATCTTTGCCTTCAAGAAGCAGCTGGCCGCCACCATGGCCCTTCTGCAGATGGACGAGTCCTATGCCGAGCGTGACCTGAACGTGGGCTTTTCCGGCGGCGAAAAGAAAAAGGCGGAGATCCTGCAGCTTCTGATGCTGAGCCCGAAGCTGGCCATCCTGGACGAGACCGACTCCGGTCTGGACGTGGACGCGGTCCGTACCGTTTCCATGGGCGTGCAGGAATACATGAAGAAGGAGGGCGGCGCCCTTCTGATCATCACCCACTCCACCAGGATCCTGGAAGCTCTGAAGGTGGATAAGACCCATGTCCTTGTCAAGGGCAGGATCATGGCCGAGGGAGATGCATCCCTGGTGGATGAGATCAACGAACACGGCTTCGAAAAATACATCGGGATGCGCGGCATCTGAGAGGGTAAGTACAGATATGGCAAATCAGAAAGTCGACGATATCGACAGAAGTTTTTATGACTTCCGATATGAAGAGAAGGAGGACTTCTACCGCATGCGGGAGGGCCTCACGGAAGAGATCGTCCGTGAGATCTCCGAGGCAAAGCACGATCCCAAATGGATGCTGGATCTGCGGCTGAAGGCTCTTGAAATATATAATAAACAGAACATTCCCAACTGGGGCGCCCCCATTGACGGACTGAACATGGACAACATCTCCACCTACGTCCGAAACAAGGCAGATATGAAACGGTCCTGGGACGAGGTCCCGGACGATATCAAGAATACCTTCGAAAGGCTGGGCATCCCCCAGGCAGAGAGGGAGTCTCTGGCCGGCGTAGGCGCCCAGTACGACTCGGAGCTGGTCTATCACAACCTGCAGAAGGAAGTGGCGGACCAGGGCGTGGTCTATACGGATCTGGAAAGCGCCCTGACAGGAGAGTTCGAGCAGATGTGCAAGGACTACTTCATGAAGCTGGTGCCTCCCACGGACCACAAGTTCGCGGCCCTGCACGGGGCGGTCTGGTCCGGCGGCTCTTTCGTTTACGTTCCCAAGGGCGTCAAGGTGGAGGTGCCTCTCCAGTCCTATTTCCGTCTCAACGCCAGGGGGGCCGGCCAGTTCGAGCATACCCTGATCATCGTGGACGAGGGGGCTGACCTGCACTTCATCGAAGGCTGTTCCGCACCCAAGTACGACGAGTCCAACCTGCATGCGGGCTGCGTGGAGCTCTATGTGAAGAGGGGAGCAAAGCTCCGCTACTCCACCATTGAGAACTGGTCCAAAAACATGTACAACCTCAATACCAAGAGGGCCCTGGTGGAAGAGGACGCGGTCATGGAGTGGGTCTCCGGCTCCTTCGGATCCCACGTGTCCTACCTTTATCCCACCACCATCCTCCGGGGCAGGAACTCCCACTGTGAGTTCACCGGCGTGACCTTTGCCGGGGCGGGCCAGAACCTGGATACCGGCGCCCGCATGGTCCACATAGGGGCGAATACATCTTCCTTCATCAATACCAAGTCCATCTGCAAGAGCGGCGGCATCTCCACCTACAGAAGCTCTGTGGAGATCAAAAAGACCGCCAGGGGAGCCAAGGCGGCGGTCTCCTGCGGATCCCTCATGCTGGATTCAAAGTCCCGTTCCGATACCATCCCCGCCGTAGTGGTGGAGACCAACGACGCGGACGTGGGACACGAGGCCACCATCGGCAGGATCAGCGACGACGCTGTCTTCTATCTGATGAGCCGCGGCGTTTCCGAGGAAGAAGCAAGGGCTATGATCGTATCCGGCTTTGCCAGCGACGTCAGCAAGGAGCTGCCTCTGGAGTACGCGGCCGAGATGAACAACCTGATCAAGCTCGAGATGGAGAACGGTTAAAGGAGTATATATGGATCGTAGCAATACCATCCGGGTCGGCCATATACCGGCTCTGACCTGGAATTCTCTGAAAATGAACGAGGGAGTGCTTCCCGAAGTCCTCTCGTTAAATACCGGGACGGACATCCGCTTTCAGTCCCTGCCGGAGGGCGTCTCCCATAAGAAGATGACCATGAAGCAGGCACAGGACTGGCTGTCAAAGAACGCCCCCGGGCAGGAAGCGGAGCGCTTCGTGGCCGGCAAGGTCCCCATTTATCATCCCCAGACCTTCGGTACCGGTCTTGGCGCCGAGTTCGAGGAATTTATGAACGAAGCCTGCGGGCGCTGCGACCTTCTGGAAGCGGCTGAGGGCGTGAAAGTAGAGGAGCCTCTTTCCTGGCACATCGATTTTAACGACGGCAACAGGGCGGCTTCCTCCCAGATCATCCACCTTGGAAAGAACGCATCCATGACCCTGGTCCTGGACTATGCATCCGACAGGGAAGCATCCGGCCTTGCGGCCCTTTCCACCCGCATCGTGCTGGAAAGGGGAGCCAGCCTCACCTTTGTAACGGCCCAGACTCTGGGCAGGGGCTTCCTCCATCTGTCGGATATCGGCGCCTCCCAGGCGGCAGGATCTCATCTGGAGATCGTGGAGCTGGACCTGGGCGGAAAGGACTGCTTTACCGGCATCCAGGCCGAGCAGATGGGCCGGGGAGCCGTGCTCAGGGGCCACATGGGCTACATGGCGGTGGAAGACCAGAGCGTGGATATCAACTACAACGTGGTCCAGCGCGGGAAAAAGACCGTTTCCCGCTTCGATTTCGACGGCGTCCTCTCTGACAGGGGAAAGAAATCCTTCCGGGGCACCATCGACTTCCGGAACGGCGCCTGCGGGGCCGTGGGCAACGAGCAGGAGTCGGTCCTTCTCATGTCCCCGGACGTGATCAACAAGACTCTTCCCATCATCCTCTGCGAGGAGGAGGACGTGGAGGGCGCCCACGGGGCCACCATCGGCCGTCTGTCCGAAGACATGCTCTTCTATATGACTTCCAGAGGCATTGACCGCAGGACGGCGGAGCAGATCATTGTACGGGCCAGACTGGACGCGGTGGCGGCCAAAGTGCCTGTCCGGGCGCTTAAAGAGAAACTTACAGCATTTATTGAGGAGACTTTTTCCGATGAACAGGCTGATTGAACAGTATCGCAGGGATTTTCCCATCCTTCAGGGAAATGATGTCATATATTTTGACAACGCGGCCACCAGCCAGAGGCCGGTCCAGGTCATGGAGGCCATGAGGGTCTTCAACGATACCTGCAACGCCAATCCCCTCCGGGGCCTCTACGCCTGGAGCGTGGAAGCCACCGAAGCCTATGAAAGGGCAAGGGAAGCCGTTGCGGACTTTATCGGGGCAGCCCATGCCAGGGAGATCATTTTTACAAGGAACACCACCGAGTCCATGAACCTGGTGGCCTATTCCTACGGCCTCTCCGTCTGCAGGCCCGGCGACGAGATCGTCATCACGGTCATGGAGCACCACTCCAACATCCTGCCCTGGCAGATGGTGGCAAGGCAGACCGGGGCAAAGCTGGTTTACATGGAGCCCCTTGCGGACGGGACCCTGACGGATGAGGAAATAGAAAGCAAGATCACAAGTAAAGCGAAGATCGTATCCGTAGGCCACGTATCCAACGTCATGGGCGTTACCAACCCCATCCGGAAGATCGCGGACGCGGCCCACGCCCAGGGCGCGGTCATGGTGGTGGACGGCGCCCAGTCCACGCCCCATATGCCGGTCAATGTGCGGGAGCTGGGAGCGGACTTCTATGCCTTCTCGGGCCACAAGATGATGGGCCCCATGGGCATCGGCGTTCTCTACGGAAGGGAAGACCTTCTGGAGGCCATGCCGCCCTTCCTTACAGGCGGCGAGATGATCGAATATGTGACCAGGGAGTCCGCCACCTACGCGGAGCTTCCCCACAAGTTCGAGGCCGGCACGGTCAACGCCATGGGAGCCGTGGGCCTGGAAGCGGCCATTAAATATATGAAGAAGGTGGGCTTTGACCTGATCATGAGCCAGGAGGAGCTGCTGACAAAGCGCCTTATGGCCGCTCTTAAAGAGATTCCCGAAGTGACGGTCTACGGCAGCAGCGATCCCACCAGGCACTGCGGCATCGTTACCTTCAACATCGAAGGCTGCCATCCCCATGACGTATCCTCCGTGCTGGATACGGAGCATGTGGACATCCGGGCGGGCCATCACTGTGCCCAGCCCCTTATGAAGTTCATGGGCGTGGGCTCCACGGCCAGGGCCAGCCTCTACTTCTACAATACGGAGGAAGAAGTGGACCGGTTCGCAGAAAAGGTTTCAAAAGTCAGGGGGTGGCTTGGATATGGAAATTAAACAGCTCTACCGGGAGATCGTAAACGAACACAACCTGCATCCCTCCCACAAAAGGAACCTGGACAATCCCACCATGGTCCTGCAGGGCATCAACCCCAGCTGCGGAGACGACATCAATCTCCAGCTGAAGGTCAAGGACGGCATCATTGAGGACGCCGCTTTCAACGGCAGCGGCTGTGCCATCAGCCAGGCCTCCACGGATATGATGATCGATCTGATCATCGGCCAGACCAAGGAAGAGGCCTTAAAGCTGGCCGGCACCTTCATGGGCATGATCAAGGGTGAGACCACCGAAGAGGAGATCGAGGTCCTGGACGAGGCGGCCGCCCTTCAGGATATTTCCCACATGCCCGCCAGAGTCAAGTGCGCGGTCCTGGGATGGCGCACCATGAGACAGATGGTGGAGGAGCTGAACCGACAGGAAGTAAAGGATGCGGATGTGACGGCGGCCGGCTCCAGCGAATGCGGAGCAGGTCCCTGCGGCGTAAAGTGAAAAACAGGGAAAAGCAGACAGGACCGGAAAAGGCTGCATGAACTGCGGCCCAGTTCGGGTCCTTAAGCAGGCCGTGGAAGATCTTTCGTGAGGCTGTGAAAATGATGAACGATTATACAGAAAAAGCAGTCATCCCTTCCCATGATCTGTTCACGGCACTGCTTTCCATGCTGGAAGAGGGACATGCCGCCGCCTTCACAGTCAGCGGCATGAGCATGTGGCCCCTGATCTGCCACGGGCGGGATCAGGTGGTGGTCACTGCCTGTGACATAAATTCTCTTCATGTGGGGGATATCATCCTGTTTCAGACGCCTCTTGGCAATTACATGCTCCACCGCGTAACGGCCCTTAAGCCCGATGCTTTCGAGACCACAGGCGATGGGAACTGCTTCCGGGACGGATGGTTTCCCAGGGAGTGTGCCAGAGCAAAAGTTGTGTCCATCCTTCGGGACGGGAAGAAAATCGACTGCGCCGCCCCCGGGTGGCGTTTTGTTTTTGCTATCTGGAGGATCCTTTTCCCGGTCCGCAGGCACCTGCTCAATCTCCTGCGGGGGATCGGAAATCTGAAAGCGAAGGTGAGACGATGGAAGAGCGGAAAATAAAAGAAAATACAAGGAGCTTTTTTCTGGCCCTCCTTCGCGCAGCCCTGCACGGTGACAGGGCAGACCTGCCGGAGGAAGTGGACTGGCCGGCGGTATTTAAGCTGGCCGGGGACCAGCACGTTCTTCCCATGATCCTGGAGGCTGCCTGGAGAAGCGGGGCTTCCGAAGTGTTTCTGAATCAGGCGCGCCCCGCAGGCATGCGGCTTATGATGACCCAGACCAGGCGGACCGCCGCCTTTCTTTCCCTGTATCAGAATCTTGCAGGTAAGGGGCTGTATCCTCTGGTCCTCAAGGGTCTGGTCTGCCGGGTCCTTTATCCGGAGCCGGACCTTCGGCTTTCCGGTGATGAGGACCTTCTGATTAGGAAAGAAGATTTCCGGGCCGTACATGAGGCCCTGCTGGGAAGCGGCCTTTCCTGTGACAGCGCCGATCCTTCGGAGGAGCTTTCCGAGATCACTTATGGGGGAGGGGATCTGCGGATCGAGCTTCACCTGAGCCCTTTCCCGCCGGAGGAAGCCGCCTACGGAGGCCTGAATGCCCTTTTTGAGGGAGCACAGGAGCGGGCGGTCTTTACGGAAACCCAAGGGATACGGATCCGGACCCTTTCTCCCACGGACCACCTTCTGTATCTGATCTGCCACGCCTATAAACATTTCCTCTACAGCGGCGTCGGGATACGCCAGGTCTGCGATATAGGAATGTTCTCGGAACATTTCCGGGAAGAGATCGCCTGGGACCGTATCCGGAAGGCGTGTGAGGAATACCGCATCGCCCTTTTCGCAGCGGCCCTGTTTGCCGTTTCGGAGAGGCATCTGGGCTTTGCCGTGCCGGAAGCCTTTGGGGACCTGGAGACGGATGAGGATCCTTTGCTTCTGGATATGCTGGAAGGCGGAGTCTTTGGTGCGGCAGAGGAAGACCGCCTCCACAGCGCTTCCATTACCCTGGAGGCAGCGGCGGCCCGCAGGCAGGGAAGAAAGAGCCGCGGCCTTCTGGCCCCTGTATTTCCTTCCCTTAGGAGCATGAAAGAAAAATATCCTTATCTGAATAAATACCCCTTTCTCCTGCCCGCGGCCTGGAGCCGGAGGCTGGGAGAGTATCTTTCCAGGAGGGGAAAGGAAGTCAGTCCTGCCGAGAGCATACGGATCGGAAAGGAACGCATAGGGCTTCTTCGAAAATACGGGATCATTGATTAGATATCCGAAGTCAGGGCCTCCTTCTTCAGGCCCCCTGCCCGGCAGAAGACAGTAATGAGCCTCTTCTTACGTGACAGCGCTGCGTAAGAAGGGGCTCATTTTATGATGACGCAGGGGATTGTCAGCGGCCGTCGAAGGCCCGCTTTATGGACAAATCAGGGCAAATACTCTACAATTAGCTTGCGGGTCTCTGTCCGCTTACCTGCTCTGCCTGCCGTCTATAGGAGATTTCCAGTGTCCGATTCCAACTATACCAAGAACGCCCTGGCGGCTTCCATGAAAAAACTGATGCGCCAGAAGCCCTTTGAGAAGATCAGTGTATCCGACATATGTGCCGACTGCGGGATCAACCGCAAAAGCTTCTACTACCATTTCCGGGACAAGTATGACCTGGTCAACTGGATCTTCTACGTAGGCTTTATGGGAGGAATCGACACCCGCGGACAGATCGACGGCTGGGACCTTCTGACCCAGATCTGCCGCTACTTCTACAGCGAAAAAGAATTTTACCGGTCTGCCCTGAGCTTTGAAGGGCAGAATTCCCTGCGGGACTATATCATTGAAGTCCTGCAGCCCATATCCGACGTCTTTCTGGAGGGGATCTTCCCGGGATACCAGGAGGACAGATTCATTGCCACCTTTCTTTCGGATTCCCTCCTGGGCAGCATCACCAGGTGGCTGAGCGGAGGCTACGGAAAGGATATAGACGCGGACCGGTTTCTGGGCCGCATGAAGGAGATCATACTGCGGCTCGCCAGAGACCTGGAGGAAGAGGCAGGAAAGGAACAGAAAGAGTAAGACGGGGAGGATATAAGAGATGGCAGACATAACCAAGATCGTCATTACGGGCGGCCCCTGCGGCGGCAAATCCACCGCCATGAGCTGGATCCAGAACCGTTTTTCGGAGCTGGGCTATACGGTCCTCTTTGTGCCCGAGACGGCCACGGAACTGATCAGCTCCGGAGTGGCCCCCTGGACCTGCAATACCAACCTGGACTACCAGGCCTGTCAGATGACCCTGCAGATGGAAAAGGAAAAGATCTTCCTGCAGGCCGCGGAGCATATGCCCGGGGACAAGTTCCTGATCGTCTGCGACAGGGGCGAGCTGGACAATAAGGCCTATATGACAGACGAGGAATTCTCCACCCTGATGGAGCGCCTGGGCTGGAACGAGACCCAGCTCAGGGACAGCTACGACGCGGTCTTCCACCTGGTCACCGCGGCCAAGGGGGCGGAGGAATTTTATACCACGGCCAACAACACCGCCAGATACGAGACCGTAGAGGAAGCGGCCGCCATGGACGACAAGCTGATCGCCGCCTGGACGGGGCACCCCCATTTCCGCATCATTGACAATTCCACGGATTTCGAAGGAAAGATGGTCCGGCTCCTGTCCGAGCTGGTCAGTTTCCTGGGAGAGCCCGAGCCCTATGAGATCGACCGGCGCTTCCTGATCGAGTATCCGGACATCGAAGCCCTGGAAAAGGATCCTTCCTGCCGCAAGGTGGAGATCATGCAGACCTATCTGAAATCCGATCCCGGCACCGAGATCCGGGTGCGCCAGAGAGGCATCGACGGGTCCTATATCTATTACAGGACCACCAAGAGGCAGGTATCCGACATGAAGTACATTGTGCTGGAGAAGCGTCTGACCCCTCACGAATATCTGGAAGCCATGATGGAAGCGGATATTACCAGAAGGCAGATCCGCAAGACCAGGTACTGCCTGACAAGCGGAGGCCAGTATATCGAGATCGATGTCTATCCCTTCTGGGATGACAAGGCCATCATGGAGATCAAGCTGGAGAGAGAGGACCAGGAATTCGAGGTCCCGGAGCCCTTCCGCGTCATCAAAGAGGTGACGGGAGACCCGGCCTACAAGGTGGCGGCCCTGGCAAAGATCTGACAGGAAGACAAAAGAAACGGAAGGGAATAACGAGCCGAAACAGAATAATACCGGCCGCCTTAAGGACTGCACCTTAAGACGGCCGGTTTTTTACGGGCCTGCGGCCCGGTCAGTCAGACTCTGTCTGTACAGGAAAACCTGAGGAGCCGGAAGCAGGGGGAAACTCTTCTGCGGACAGGTCCTCCCGGCAGGGAGGAAAGATATCCTTAAAAAGGGAGGACAGATCCCGGTCTCTGTCAAGCAGCTGCCCGCAGGCAGGATACAGGATCTTCCTGTCCGGACCTATGACCAGGAAATGCCTGTGGCCGCAGATCAGATCGGAGACCATCCGGCAGTCTCCGGAATAGTCCGCCAGGATGCAGGAAGAGGGCTGGCCGGTCCTGACATGGCGGCAGTAGGCGGAGGACGCCTCTATGACAGAAGGGTCTGCGCCCTCCCCGGGGACCAGGACCAGGTAAGGAGCCCGGGTCCTGTGATAGAGAGAACAGATGCCGCCGTTTTTAAGCCTGTTTAAATCTTCCTCTGTCTTATAGGAAGTCCAGACGCCGAAAAGAAGCTTTTCGCCCCGGAGGAGGTCCGCGCATTCCGCAAGGCCCCGGGCGCTTCCGTTCAGGAGCACCATGGCGTTCCGGCTCTTCTTCAGGGATGCGGCCTGAGAGGCTGTCAGGTCATTCGATTCAAGGCCCCAGAAAAAAGCACAGTCGGGATATTCCGCCATCAGATCCGGAAGAAGGCTGCCGGATCCGGCAGCGGACCTCTGGTTGATATGATAGCAGTAGATGCCCAGGTCTTTGCCTTCCGAAATGATCCTGCGCATATCGTCAGGGGTGAGGGAATCCTCTCCCCGGGGATCATAAAAGAGGGAGATCTCCCAGGGGAGACAGACGCCCAGTTCCTTCTGGGAGCGGCGCAGGATCCTGGCTCCGTGGGTCCAGCTCATGTAGCCGAGGTTGACGCCGAAATCCGCAAGGGAGTCGTGATCTGTGGTCTTCAGGAGGTTTTCGGTCATATCATAATAAATGCTGCCGTCATCCGACAGAAGCTCCTGAATGATATCGAAGACAAGGATCTGGAAGCGGCTTCTGGAGAACTGACGGCCCATATCCGTGATGCGCCGCATGGCTCTCCTCTGGTCTTCCTCTATTTCGCGGAGGGCCCTGGCGACGGCTGCCCTGACCAGGGTCCTGGTGACATTGTTCTCTGTCATTTCTGTACGTCCTTCTTCAGCCGGCAGGCTGAGGGGATTTGCGCAGCTGCCCTGAAAGGGCCCTGCGCTTTTTTTATTATAAGCCAGGGAGGGGGAGGAGCAACAGCCCAATTTGGGGATTGTGCCAAAAAGAATCCCGGGGGACCCGATCCCTGGGCGGATATAAACGGCAGGCTTCCGGCCGATTTCAGGGGGGGGAGGCGGGGGAAGTCTTGGAGAAAGAAACGGAAATACACGATAATTCAATGAACATACTGCTTTCCTGCGTATTGAAATGTTTCATCAAACATGGCAATATAATTCTGTATATTTTCTGAAAACAGCATCGGAACGGAAGGCTTTGACGGACAAAAAGCGGGAGATTATGTTCGGGAGAGAGGGACTTCCGGCAGCATAAGAAAAATGATGATTTCTGGCCGGCAGGCACAGAAAGAAGAAATAACCGGAGGGAGAAGAATGATGTCAAAGAACAGACGGCACACAACAGCGGCGAGGATCCTTTCCATGGTGCTCTGTTTTCTGCTGGTGCTTGGCACTGCGGCAGGAGAAGCATACGCGGCGGAACAAAGTACGGGCAATCCTTCGGCATTCGATGCGCCCCATCTTTTGTCTGAGACAGAAACGGCAGAGAACGCCGGAAATACAGCCAGCCTTGCCGGGTTTCTGATGGAAAAGGCCAGGGCGACAGGTAATGGCCTGAGATCGAACACGGGCGGCTATCCCTGGGATTCGGAGGGTAAAAAATTCAGCTGGACATATTATAACGGCATCATGATGGATGCCTTCCTTATGCTGGATTCTGAACGCTATATATCCGATGTGAAGGCTTTTTACGAAGGTAATCTTACAGTGGAGGGACGCGTCAACAGCGCAGGAAGTCAAAACAATTACTACAGGGAGAAGGAACTGGATTCTGTCCCTCCTGCAAGAGCTCTTTTTGACCTGCTCAGAAGAAATGACCTGAGTCAGCTGCAGAGATCTACATATCTGAAATGCCTTCAGTATGTCTACAGCGTCATGAGAACTTTTGAAGCCAGATATGTGCTTTCCAATACAGGCGGAAACTTTTACCATAAACCGGATAACGCAAACTGGTCTACCTATCAGTTTGCCCTGGACGGCCTTTACATGGCCCAGCCCTTCTATATGGAGCTGGCAAATGCCCTGGAGGACGGGACGCTGGACACAGCTTCTTTTCCCGACGCTGTCCCGTCTGACATATACAACGCTGTGGCCGACCGCATGATCTGGGCCGGGGAAGCGCTGTATAACCAAAATACCCAGCTTTACAACCATGGATGGGGAACCGAGGCAGGTGTGAACGGACAGTACTGGCTCCGGGCCGTGGGCTGGTATGCGGCCGCCCTGGCAGACGTGATCAGCATGCTGCCGGATCAATATGAAAATAAGAAGGAACGGCTCATTGATCTGGAGACAAGACTCTTCAAAGGCATGATGGAACGCCAGGATCCGGAAACGGGCATGTGGTACAACGTCATAAACTACGGCCCGGAGCTGACCGGAACCAGAAGCAGTAACAAGTTCGAGTCATCCGGCTCCGCTCTGCTCTCCTATGCCATGATGAAATCCTATGTGGAAGGATATGTGGGCTATAAGTACGGAGAAGCCGGCCTGAAAGCCTTCAACGGCACAGTCGAAAAGGAACTCGAATTCACCGGAACAGGGGCCTGGTTCCTTCACGATACCTATATATCCTCCGGCGTGGAAAGTACGCCGCAGGGGTATCTGACCAAATCCTATGCGAGCAATGAAGCCAAGGGGGTGGGGCCCCTGATCATGGCTTCCACCTATGCGGTCAGGGCGGCAGAGATCTATCATCATCCGGACAGTGTGGAAATCCTGAATGCGGAAGGCAGGACCGTGGCCGTGGGCCAGGAACCTGACTTCTCCGGCATTGAGCTGGACCTTCAATGGAATGATTCCGGCCTGCCCGCAGATGTCTGGACCGTTCCGTCTAAGGATCTGGGCTTTTCCTTCGAGGGGGACCAGGATCTGGAATCGCCCGGTCCAAAGACCGTGTCGGTCTGGTATAACGGCTCCATCGCCGGAACCTTCACCGTAACTTTTGAAGCGGAGCCGGTCTTTTATCAGATCAGCACGGAAAGCACTGTGTCCGGCAGCCTGACAACAGACATGCAGGAAGCTGAGGAAAAAACGACGGTCACCGTCACGGCCCTGCCGGATCCGGGCTTCGTCCTGAAAAGCCTGACCTGGAGCGGGGAGAGCGTAAGTGACCAGCCTCTCAGTCCCGGCTCCCAAGAGAATAAGTATGTCTTTACCATGCCGGCGGAGAACGTGACTGTAAGGGCCGTCTTCGGAAGGCCTCCGGTCTCCCTTGCCTGCGACAGCGAAAATACCCGAAACAGCGTCCTGAAGCTGCAGAAAATGGGCGAAGGAGGCTCTTATGAGGATGTGAATGAGACCCTGTGGGAGGATCTGGACCCCGGCGCCTACAGGCTCCGGACGACTGCTCCTGCAGCGCTGACCCGTACGACGGAGAATGAGGAACTGCAGGTGGTCTATGACCGCGGCTCCTGGAAGGAATATTATTTCAGCGGGGGAATAGAAACCGGGACCACTGACAATATCCTTGGCGAATATCTGTATTACTTTGATCTCGACGAAGACGCAGGGGCCCTGACCATCCGGCCGGACGGGGAGTATCCCATGGCCGCGCTGAGCATGGAAAACGATACCCCCGTATCCTCCGTTGAAATTCTCCTGACAGTGGACGGGGAAGATACGGCTGAAGAGGTCTGGCCGGCAGCCGAAGACGTTGATCCGGTCCTTCTGGAAAAAGGGCGCACCTACAGGGTCTTTTCCGATGCCAGGCTTGTCTTCACCGGGGCAGATGTCACGGATATGGCAGCGGAGACCGATCCCGAGACCGGGAATACCGCTTTTATCTATACGGTGCAGACAGAGGAAGGAGAAGGCAGCGGCTCTTCTGTGGTCATTTCAAAGGAGGCGCCGGTCTTCATTGAACTGAGCAGCGGCGCCGAAGAGATCTGCACGGACTATGAAACACCGGATGGCCGCTTCTCTGTCTGGAGCGGCAGCGGGACTTTTACAGCCGGCTCCTTTGCCTTCTATGAGATGAGTGAGGAACTGGTCATTGAAGGCGCAGAGAACCTGAACGAAGAAGAATCCGAAGACGGATATACCTATACCTTTACGGCTGATCCCGGTGCCCGTATCACCATCCGTCTGGCATCGGAGCCGGAGTATGTCTTTGAGCCCATGGCCTCCATTACTCTGACGGAGGCCGCAGCGGAAAGCCTGACATGGTGGGAGAACGAATATGAGTCCGGCTATGCCTGGGAAACCAGAGACATGTATCCCGCAGGCAGCTATACCTTTACCTTTACCGGTGAGGCCCAGATCTCCGGCTGTGATTCCAGTCAGGTCCAGGAGGACGGTCTCTACACATGTACGTTTACCCTTGGGGAGGGAGATATGATCACCATCGATGTGTCCCTTCCTCAGCAGGAGCCTTCCGCCGCCGTTTCTCTGTCAGATGCGGTGCTGGAAAAGCTGACCGGGTGGAGCCTTGACGGGGAAGCCTTCGAAGAGTGGGATGCAGAGGCCTCCCATGCGCCCGGCTTCTACAGCTTCCGCTTCAGCGGGAAGGCCCTGATCACAGGCGCGGATTTTGAAGAAACAGAAGCAGGCGGCGTATATACCTATACCTTCACAGCCGGTGACGGCGATGTCATATACATCGACGCGGCCCAGGAAGCGGAGAGAAGGCCCGCTTTCAGGAAGCAGTCGCTCAGGCTTTCCGGCGATATCGGCGTGGATTTCTACCTTGACCTTTCCATGCTTACCGAAGAAGAGCGCCAGGCCTCCTATATGACCTTCCAGGTGGGCCAGTCCGCGGAGACGGTCACGGCGGACTACCGGAGCGACTTCTTAAGCAGGACAGGGGAATATTACGGATTTACCTGCTTTGTCACATCCATCCAGATGGCGGACCAGATCAAGGCAGTATACCATTACGGCCAGGACAGCACGATCACCAAGACCTACTCGGTGAAAGAGTATATTTCCTATATTCACGATCATGCGGATGACTTTAAGGACGAGACCCTCCAGGCCCTGGTCCATGCCATAGCAGACTACGGTCACTATGTGCAGCCTTTCCTGGCAAAGACCAACAAGTGGAACCTGGGCAAGGATTACGCGGAAATGGACGGGTATACTGATCTGAAAGATGCAGATGTAGAAGCGGCCAGAGCAGGAACCAAAGGCAAAGCCTTTATCCGTGACCTGTCCGATTCTCAGATCGAAGCCATGACCTATGCCCTGAACCTGGTGAGCGAGACCTCTATCCGGATCTTCGTAAAGGTAAAGGACGGCTACAGCGGGGAGGTGACCGCAAAGATGGGCGGCACATCCCTTCCCTGCCAGCTGCAGAATGACGGCCGCTGGCGGATCGAAATCACCGGCATCCCCGCCCACAGACTGGCTGATACGTATCAGATCACCGTACAGGCGGACAGAGAATGCAGCTGCTCCGTGTCGGCCATGGCCTACGTCAGTACTGTACTGAACTCGGAAAATGAGGTCCTGAACAATGATATGGCCCACTATGCGGTCACATCGCTCTATAATTATTACGCGGAGACCCTGCGTTACAGACAGGCCCACAACATGTAAGGAAACCGGAGGAAGCTTCTTTAACGGAAGCCGCTGCCCAGGAGGCAGAGGAAGAGAAAACCTATGAGACGAAAAAACACCTGGCTGCGGATCCCGGCCTTAGTCCTGCCGGTCCTGCTGGCCCTTCTCCTTTCAGCCTGTTCCCTCTTTGGGGGAAAGGAGAAGGAAGTACCCGGAGATGCGGCAGAGACGGCCCCTGCAGGAGAGCTGACGGGGGAGAGGGCAGAGGAGATGCCCCGTCCGGCAGAAGAGCCCGGAAAGACCCCGGAAAAGGAAGAGGCAGAGAAAGCGCCTTCCGGCAGCGGGGAGGCCCGGCTGGAGGCTCCTGCCGGAGGGAAAGAGGAGAAAGATCCTTCCTCTTACGGGGGCGCAGCAGAGACAGAGGGGCCATCCTGGACCGGAGAGGAAAAGGAGCCGTCTCAGGACGATTTCCTGGAGCCTCCACCTGCCTACGGAGGCGCTGAGGCGGAGCCTGACCCGGAGCCTGCAAAAAACCACACTGTTACAGAGGAGGACGGAGTCACCCTGCTTCCGGAAGTGCCCTGATCCTGACAAAGCAAAGAAAGAGGACGGCAGGCTGTCATGAAAGGCTGCCTGCCGCCATTTTTTATAAGAGAGAAAAATGACGAAAATATATAAGATCGCGGATAGAAACATCGCCATATCCGCCCTGTATGGAAAGACAGAGCGCCTGCTGAAGGACTATCTCTCTCCGGGCGGGCCCGCAGACTTTGCAGTGGCCGCGGGGGCGGAGGACATAGAGGCCGAGCAGGAAAGGTCCGCAAGTGAGGATGCGGCCAGGGGGCGCCCTGTCCGGCAGATTCCGGACGCCTATCTGGAGACCCTGGCGGTGCTCAGACAGATCGCCGAAAGGATGCCTTTTTATGACACCATCCTCTTCCACGGCTCCTGCGTGGCCGTGGACGGACAGGGATACCTGTTTACCGCAAAGAGCGGCACGGGGAAGAGCACCCATACCAGACTCTGGAGGGAATATCTGGGGGAGCGGGCCGTCATGGTCAATGACGACAAGCCCCTGATCCGGCTGACAGAGGAAGGAGCGGAGGTCTTCGGGACCCCCTGGGACGGCAAGCACCGCCTCAGCACCAACATATCCGTTCCCCTGAAGGCCGTCTGCCTTCTGGAGCGGGCAGAGAAAAACTCCATCCTCCGGATTCCGGCTGCCCAGGCCCTGCCTGCTCTGCTGCAGCAGACTTACCGTCCCGTGGACAGGGAGGCGGCGGCCAGGTCCCTGGCCCTGATCGGAAGGCTCGCAGAGTCCGTCAGCCTCTGGAGACTTTCCTGCAATATGGACAGGGAGGCGGCCGTAACTTCCTATGAAGCCATAAAAGGCTGAAAGGAAAGCCGGAGCGGAAAAAGGAAGGGGCCGGCCTGTCGTCCGTGACAGGCCCTGCCCGGACAGGGACAAAGCAGGGGCGTTTCTTTTTCTTGAAAGGCAGTGCGGCATGCCGTAAAATAAGGGATAAGAACAGTTTTCATACCGCAAAAAACGTACTGAACGGGGGTTGCACAATGATCAGAGATAATAAGATATGGTTTGCCAATACAGCTGAAGGGGAGAATATTTACCTTCTTCCCGGCAAAGCCAACCGCCACGGCCTGGTGGCAGGCGCCACAGGCACCGGCAAGACCGTGACACTGAAGGTGCTGGCAGAGTCCTTCTCCGATATGGGAGTTCCTGTATTTCTGGCCGACGTCAAGGGGGACATCGCCGGCCTTGCGGAAGCGGGCACGGACAATGCCAACATGCAGGAGAGGATCCAGAGATTCGGCCTTGCGGAAGCAGGCTTTACCTATCAGGGCTATCCCGTGACCTTCTGGGATATCTACGGAAAGAAGGGTATTCCCCTCCGCACCACCATTACCGAGATGGGACCGGTCCTTCTGGCCAGGATCCTGGATCTCAATGATCTGCAGACGGATATCCTGTCCATCGTTTTCCGCATCGCGGACGAGCATGAACTCCTTCTGGTGGATACCAAGGATCTGAAGGCCATGCTCAACTTCGTTCAGGAGAATGCAAAGGAATTCCAGGACGAATACGGCCGGATCAGCGCCGCTTCCATCGGCGCCATCATGCGGGCCCTGGTAGCCCTGGAGACAGAGGGAGGCGACGTGTTCTTCGGCGAGCCCGCCCTCAACATCCATGACTGGATGAGCGCAGGTCTGGGCGGAAAGGGCATGATCAACATCCTGGATTCCGAAAGCCTGATCAATAACGGCAGACTCTATTCCACCTTCCTGCTGTGGATGCTCTCCGAGCTTTTCGAGACCATGCCGGAAGTGGGCGATCTGTCCAAGCCCAAGATGGTGTTCTTCTTCGACGAAGCCCACCTTCTGTTCAACAAGCCCAGCAAGACTCTGCTGGACAAGATCGAGCAGGTGGTCAAGCTGATCCGTTCCAAGGGCATCGGCGTCTATTTCTGCACCCAGAATCCCAAGGATATCCCGGACGGCGTTCTGGGACAGCTGGGCAACAAGATCCAGCACGGCCTGAGGGCCTACACCCCCGCGGACCAGAAGGCAGTGAAGGCGGCGGCCCAGTCCTTCAGGGAGAATCCAGCTTTCAATACCTACGAGGCCATCCAGTCCCTGGGAACCGGCGAAGCCCTGGTCTCCATGCTGGATGACGACGGCATTCCCTGCATGGCCCAGAAGGTCATGGTACTGCCGCCCAGATGCTCCTTCGGCGCCATCAGCGACTCCGTCCGCGACATGAAGATCAAGGAGAGCCTCCTCTACGGCAAGTATGCCACTCCTCATGATCCCGACTCCGCCTATGAGTTCCTGCAGAGAAGAGGTCTGGAGCTGGAAGCCCAGGCGGCAAAAGAGGCTGCCGAGAAGGAAGCCGCAAAGCAGGCGGCCCTGGAGGAAAAGGAAGCTGCCAAGCAGGCAGCGGCAGAGGCCAGGGCGGCCGAAAAGGAAGCTGCCAAGCAGGCAGCGGCAGAGGCCAGGGCGGCCGAAAAGGAAGCTGCCAAGCAGGCAGCAGCCAAGAAGAAGGTGGCCAAGTCCGTGGGCAGCAGCGTAGCCGGCACCGTGGGCCGTGAAGTGGGCAAGAGCGTCGGCAAGACCTTCGGCACCTTCGGAAAGACCCTGGGCGGAAACCTGGGCGCTACCCTGGGCAGAGGCATTATCGGCACTCTGTTCAAGTAAGAGGGATGCAATCCAGGCCGAAAAAAGAAGATCAGAATAAAGATCGGATTATACAGAAGATCATCAGAGGATGCCGGGCAGCGCGCCCGGCATCCTTTTTCTCCGGAAACCTGGGACAGGAGAAAAATCCGAAGCACAAAAAAACCGGTTCGTGATCGAACCGGTTCCAAGTGCGCCGTCAGGGACTCGAACCCTGGACACCCTGATTAAGAGTCAGGTGCTCTACCAGCTGAGCTAACAGCGCATATCTTTATGAATTTTTTTGCCCACATCCGTGACGCAAGTGTTATTATAGTAGAGCACTTTCTTTTTTGCAAGCACTTTTTTTATTTTTTTTAATTTTTTTCGGAACTTTTTTTCAGCCCTGTTTCCGGCGGCTCTTACGGCCCGGGTGCTTTTGAAAGAGAGCCGGGGCTGTGGTACTATCAGTGGGAGAGAAAGCCCGGACGAAGGATCCGCAGGCAGCATACAGCATGGAGATAAAAAATGATCTTTGATACACACGCACATTACAATGACAAACAGTTCGACGGAGACAGGGAGGAAATCTTTGCCGCCTTTAAGGAGACGGGGATCGGCCGGGTCTGCAACATTGCCTCCGATATAGAAAGCATAGAAGAATGCCTGGACCTGGCAGAGCGCTATCCCTTTATGTACTGCGCCCTTGGGATCCATCCTTCCGACTGCGGCCCCATGACGGAGGAGGTCCTGGAGACCATCCGCAGGGGGCTCTCCCATCCCAGAGCAGTGGCCGTGGGGGAGATCGGCCTGGACTACTACTGGGATGACGTGGACAGAGAGGTGCAGAAGTACTGGTTCCGCCGGCAGCTGGACCTGGCCAGGGAGGAGAACAAGCCCGTGGTCATCCATTCCAGGGAAGCGGCAGCAGATACCATGAACATTCTCAAAGAAAAGAATGCGGGAGACATGGGCGGTGTGATACACTGTTATTCCTACAGCCTGGAACAGGCCAGAGAGTATGTAAAGATGGGCTTTTTCATAGGGATCGGCGGCGTGGTCACCTTCAAGAACAGCAGAAAGCTGAAAGAAGTGGCCCGGGAAATCCCTTTGGAGAACATAGTCCTGGAGACGGACTGCCCTTACCTGGCCCCTGTCCCCTACAGGGGAAAGAGGAACTCTTCCCTCTATCTGCCCCTGGCAGCACAGGCCATCGCCGAAATCAGGGGGACAGAGGTCTCCGAAGTCATTGCCGTGACGGAAAAGAACGCGGAGCGCCTCTACCGCCTGGCCTGAGGGAAAGGCCCCGCGATGCATAAATGATCAGATCAATAAGGAGGCTTCCATTTGAGAGAGCTGCTCGCTTCTCCCTCGGCCACGAGGGAGGTACTTGAAAAATTCGGCATACACGCCAAGAAGAAATACGGTCAGAATTTCCTGATCGACGCCAACATTGTCCGGGGCATCATAGAGGCCGCGGAGATCACGAAGGAGGACTGCGTCCTGGAGATCGGTCCAGGCATCGGCACCATGACCCAGCTCCTGTCCCGGGCGGCAGGCCGCGTGGTCTGCGTGGAGATCGACAGGTCTCTGGAACCCATCCTGGAGTATACCCTGGAGGACTGCGGCAACGTGGACATCCTCTGGCAGGATATCCTGAAGACGGACCTTTCCCGGGTAGCGGAGGACTATAACGGGGGAAGGCCCCTGAAGGTGGTGGCCAATCTTCCCTACTACGTGACCACGCCCATCCTGATGGAGCTGCTGGAAAAGAAGGGCTGCTTTTCTTCCGTCACCGTCATGGTGCAGAAGGAAGTGGCGGACAGGATCAAGGCAGGGCCCGGCAGCCGCGACTACGGGGCCATTTCCCTGGCCGTGGCCTACTATGCCGTGCCGGAGGTGGCCATGATCGTTCCCCCCTCCTGCTTTATCCCAAGGCCGGGCGTGGACAGCGCCGTTCTCTGCCTGAAGGCCTTTGAAGAGCCGCCGGTGGACGCGGACGAAAAATTCATGTTCGCCCTGATCCGGGCTTCCTTCAACCAGAGAAGAAAGACCCTGGCCAACGCCCTGACCCACGGACTGGCCTGCGGAAACCAACGTCTGACCAGGGAAGAGGTGGTGTCTGCCCTGGAGGCCATGGGCCTTTCCCCCACCATCCGGGGCGAAGCCCTGGGCCTGGAACAGTTCGCGCTCTTGTCAAAAATGCTTAAAAAAGTGTGAACATTCTGTTGTAAAATAGTGCGAGTTTTGACATTGCATAGGGCCTATGCTAAACTGAATCTGTATAAGCAGCCAGTCTGAGAGGAACGAAAGTTGGATAAGTATGAATATAAGGCCAGCATAGGTGAGATCAACAGACTGATCGATGCGAAGAAGTTCAGTCAGGCCGCCGAGATTGCTGACATAATCGACTGGAGCAAGGTCCGGAGCGTCAGGACCCTGTGCAGGATTTCCGACCTGTACAAGATCAACCGGCGCTTTGAAGACAGCCGGGACGTTCTGCGTCTGGCCAGGGAGCGGTCTCCCGAGAACCGCCAGATCCTTTTCTCCATGTGCGAGCTGGAACTTAAACTGAATAACTACATGCTTGCTCTGGCAAACTACAATAAATACGTGGACCTCTATCCCAACGATTCGGAGAGGTACATCCTGCAGTACAAGATCATCAAAGCCCACGGGGGAGGCTACCAGGACCAGATCGCCGTCCTGGAGGAGCTGACCAGCCGGGACTACAGGGAAAGATGGGCCTACGAACTGGCCAGAGTCTATTACCTGGCAGAGGAGGACTACCTCTGCATACAGGAGTGCGAAGGCATCTACGCCTTCTACGGATACGGGCCCTATGTCAGAAAGGCCCTGGAGCTGAAAGCCAGGCTGGTGGACCTGTCTCCCGAAGAGGAGGAACGCCTTGCCTATATAAAGGCAGGAGGAAAGGAACCGGAGCATTTTTACGAAGACCTGTCCGGAGACGGGGGAGGAGAGATCAAGGCGCCGGCCGGCGCCGGGACTCCCGAAAAGAAGGCCGATGAGGAGGCTCTTTCCCCCGAAAAAATGGAATTCGGAGAGCTTCTTAATTCCGACGTGACCCTGGGAGATCTGCTGGACGGCAGGAGCATCAGGAAAGAAAAGAAGGCGGAGGAAAAGGAAGAAGAGGCGCCGGAGGAAAAGACCGGGGAGAGCCCGGAGAAAGAGAAAGAAAAAACGCCGGAGGAAAAGACCGGCAGCAGCCTCCCGCCCCGGGAAGGGCCCGGGGAAATGCCCGGGGACAAGACGGAGGAGAAAACAGAAGCTCCGGCCCCGGAGGAAAAGGCCGTCTCCGAAAAGGCCGCAGAGCCCATGGAGGCGGACCACGGCATCAATGTACCCACCCTGGACCAGGGGATCTTCTCCGAAGAATATATGCAGAAGACCATCGCCCAGGGCCTGCGGGAACTGAATCTGACGGAGGGACTGTATTATACCGATGACAGCCTTCAGGAGGAAAAGGCCCGGACCACGGGCGGGGAAAAGGCCGGGGACAGGCCTTCCGTCCCCGACGGCGCCACCAGGGAGATCCCTTCCCTGAGGGAGACGGACCTGAAAGAAGAGGCCCCTTCCCCCGAAAAGAAAGAGGAAAAGGATCCCGGGAAGCCGGAGGAAGAGACGCTCCGCACGGACCGGCCCAGAAAAACGGTCCGCTACAGAGAGATGTTCGCCACGGAGGAGGAACGGGAAGCCATGAGGCGGATGGAGGCCGCTCCGGGTGGGGAAGAGGCTCCCCCCGGAACCTCCGGTGATTCTTCCGACAGGGAATCCACCACGGCCCGCCTGGACCGGGACGAGATCCTGAGCGAATGGAGGCGGATCCAGCAGGAGAACACAGAGGGCTCCGGCAGGCCCGCCAGGGACAGGATCCTGGATACGGCAGGTCCTGCCGTACGGCACAGAAGGCGGCAGGAGTCCCAGAGCCAGGGACCGGCCAGCACCAGGCCCTGGAACGCGGACGAAGTCAGAGAGGCGCTCAGAAAGAGCAGGGAGGCAGGAGATCTGCCGGACAACTTCGTGGTGGCCAGCGACAGCGACACGGCCTCCATCGATCTGTCGGAATATACCTCCTCCATTCCTGCGGGAGGAGATACCAAGAGGCTGCCGGGCGGCAGGGTCTTCATGCCGTCGGTGGGATCCGACGGGGAAAGGGAGACCCGCAGCCAGGAGGAGATCGCCCTGGAGGACATGAACCTGGATTCCTATACCGGAAACGTGATCATTACCGGCGACGAAGGATCCGGGACCCTCAAAAAGGCCAGGGAGATGATCTCCCGCTACCGGGAGTACGACCAGACCCTGGTGGGCAAGATCGCCAAGACCACGGGACGCCAGGCGACCCCGGGCGCTCTCAGGGACGCCGTTCCCAAGCTGGAATACGGGGCCATGATCATAGAGCACGCCTCGGGCATGAGCTCCGACGGCATCGGGACCCTTCTGGAGCTTCTGACGGGGGAAGAGCACAAGATCATCGTCTTTCTGATCGACAAGAAGACCTACATGGACGCCCTGCTCCACGACTACCGCAAGCTGAGAAGAGCCTTCACCGCCAGGATCGACATAGCGGCCCTGAGCATGGATGTGCTTCTCCATTATGCCGAGGACTATGCCATCAGCCAGGAACACAGCATAGACGATTCCGGCATGGACGCCCTCAGCTACCGCCTGGAGCACATGCAGACAGGCGACCACAACGTTACCCTGGAAGAGGTCCGGGCCCTGGTGGACGAAGCAGTCTACTACGCGGATGCCAGGACGCCGGGAAACTTTTTCAGGCATCTGACCCGAAGAAAGTATGACGAAAACAACATGGTCATACTGAGGGACAACGATTTTCTTCATGAGTAGCAGCCTTCTGCACAGACGGGAACGTGCAGGGCAGTATTTTATAAACTGATAAACAGGGGGATTCAAAATGGCTACAGCAAAAACGAAAAAAGCAGCAGCAAACACCACCGCATCGCCGGAGCAGGTCTTTATTTCCGCACAGGACTGCTACCTGTTCGGCAAAGGCACCCATTATGATATCTATAAGAAGCTGGGCGCCCACCCTTCCACAGAGAACGGAAAGGAAGGCATCTTCTTCGCGGTCTGGGCGCCCAATGCGGCCAGCGTCTGCGTGGTAGGCAACTTCAACGGCTGGAAGGAAGACGAGTATGTGATGACCGAGGTCAATGACGGCGGCATCCACACCCTCTTTATCCCCGGCATCGGCGAAGGCGAGCTCTACAAATACTGCATCACCACCAAAAAGGGCGAAAAGATCTACAAGGCAGACCCCTTCGCCTTCTCATCGGAGCTCCGTCCCGGCACGGCCTCCAGGGTCGCCGATCTTTCGGGCTACGCCTGGGGAGACGGCCGCTGGATGAAGGCCAGGGACAAACAGGACCTCAACAAGGAAAAGATCGCCATCTATGAGTGCCATATCGGTTCCTGGATGAAGCATCCCGATTCCGAGGACGGCTTCTACAACTACCGCGAGTTCGCGGACCGTCTGGTGGAATACTTGAAGAAGGTGCCCTTTACCCATGTGGAACTGATGGGCATTTCCGAGCATCCCTTCGACGGCTCCTGGGGCTATCAGGTGACCGGCTACTACAGCCCCACCTCCCGCTACGGAACCCCCAAGGACTTCATGTACCTGGTAGATACCCTGCATAAGGCAGGCATCGGCGTCATCCTGGACTGGGTGCCCGCCCACTTCTGCCCCGACGCCCACGGCCTGGCCAGATTCGACGGCGAGTGCATCTTTGAAGATCCCGATCCCAGAAGAGGAGAGCATCCCGACTGGGGCACCAAGATCTTCAACCTGGGCAAGCACGAAGTCTCCAACTTCCTGATCGCCAACGTCCTCTACTGGATCCGCGAGTATCACATCGACGGCATCCGCGTGGACGCCGTGGCTTCCATGCTCTACCTCAACTACGGCAAGCAGGACGGCCAGTGGGTGCCCAACATCTACGGCGGCAAGGAGAACCTGGACGCCATCGAGTTCTTCAAGCACATGAATTCCGTGGTCCACGGAGCCTATCCCGGCTTCATGACCATCGCCGAGGAATCCACCGCATGGCCCAGGATCACAGGAAAGGTGGAGGACGACGGTCTCGGCTTCTCCTTCAAGTGGAACATGGGCTGGATGCATGACTTCTGCGAATATATGAAGCTGGATCCCATCATGCGCAGCGGCAACCACAACGCCCTGACCTTCGCCATGAGCTACAACAACGCCGAAAACTACATCCTTCCTCTGTCCCACGACGAGGTGGTCCACCTCAAGTGTTCCATGGTAGAGAAGATGCCCGGCTATAAGGTAGACAAATATGCAAACCTCCGCGTGGGCTACACCTTCATGATGGGCCACTGCGGCAAGAAGCTCCTCTTCATGGGCCAGGAATTCGGCCAGGAGCGTGAGTGGAGCGAGGCCAGGGAGCTTGACTGGTTCCTGCTTCAGAACGAGCTCAACGCCGGCATGCAGAAGTATGTGGGAGAGCTCCTTAAGATCTACAGGACCCACAAGTGCCTGTATGAGATCGACAACGACTGGGGCGGCTTCGAATGGATCAACGCCAACGACGCCAGCCGGTCCATCTACAGCTTCTTTAGAAAGAGCACGGACGGAAAGAAATGGCTGCTCTTCGTGCTGAACATGACCCCCATGAAGTATGACAACTTCCGGATCGGCGTTCCCTCGAAGAAGCAGTTCAAGCTCCTTCTCAACAGCGCTCTCAAGGAATACGGCGGACACGGCGATACCGATATTCCCGAGAAGCTCAAACCCCAGAAGGGCCTGTGCGACTACAGAGGCCAGTATCTGGAGTTCCATCTGCCCGCTTACGGGGCCCTTGTATTTGAATTCAACGCCTGATCAGGCAAAGGCAGGAGGTAGACTGTATGCCTAATTTAACCGTACATGAGTCGGCGGAAGATTATCTGGAGACCATCCTGATCCTTCAGAGCCGAAACGGACTGGTACGTTCGATCGATATTGTCAACGAGATGAATTTCTCCAAGCCCAGCATCTCCATCGCCATGAAAAAGCTGAGGGAGCAGGGCTATATCGAAATGGATCAGAACGGCTACATCAGCTTAAAGCCCGAAGGACGAAAGATCGCCGAGAGGATCTATGCGAGGCATAAGCTGCTGACCAGATGTCTGATGGCCATCGGCATCGACGAGGATAAGGCTTCCGACGAGGCCTGCCGCATCGAGCATGTCATTGACGATGAGACCTACGAAAAGATCAACGCCTGTTACGAAAGCTATTTAAATACCTATAAGGCAGGAGAATGATCCGGTCCTGAAACAGTATTGAAAAAGCAGTACCAAATCGGGCAGCGGGGACAGATGTCCGCCTCAGGGCGGCGCCTGTCCCCGCTTTGCCGCCCGCAGGATGCGGGAAGGAAAGAAAGTTATTTGTATATGAAAAGATATGCAGCAGTAAATACGGCTCTGGCCCTGGTCCTCTGCCTTGTGCTCGCGGGCTGCGGCCTTCATAAGGGCGGAGAGGCCGCGGCTCCTCCGGAGGGCACAGCTCCAGAGGAGAGCACTGAGGAAAGCGCCGGGGAGGCTTCCGAAAGGGAAGCCGCCGAGGAAAAGGCCCAGAGGGAAGCCGAGGAAGCGGCCAGGGCCGAAGCGGAAAAAGAAGCGGTTGAGGCCCCGGCGGATCCGCCGGATCCGGAAACGGAAGAGGATACGGAAAGCGAAGAGGAAGAAGCCGGGGAGAAGGAAGACGAGGAAGTAAACGGCTGCACGGTGGTCATAGACGCCGGCCATCAGTCCCGGGGCAATTCCGAACAGGAGCCCATAGGGCCCGGTTCCTCCACCTATAAGGCAAAGGTCTCCTCGGGCACCAGCGGATCCGCCAGCGGCCTTGCGGAGTATGAACTCAACCTCCAGGTGGCCTTAAAGCTTCGGGCAGAGCTGGAAGAGAGAGGCTATGAGGTGATCATGTGCCGGACGGAGAACGACGTGAACATCAGCAACTCCGAACGGGCGGCCGTGGCCAACGAGGCCGGGGCGGATGCCTTTATCCGGATCCATGCCAACGGATCCGAGGACCGCAGCGTCCAGGGGGCCATGACCATCTGCCAGACGCCCTCCAATCCCTACAACGGAGACCTCTATGAGGAAAGCAGGGCCCTGTCCCAGGCCGTCCTGGACGCCCTGGTGGAAGCAACCGGCTGTCGGAGAGAGAGAGTCTGGGAGACGGATACCATGAGCGGCATCAACTGGTGCCGGGTCCCCGTGACCATCGTGGAGATGGGATATATGTCCAACGCGGAGGAGGATCTGCGCATGGCGTCGGAGGAAGGCCAGGCAGCCATTGTGAAAGGCATTGCAGACGGCATTGACGTCTTTATGGGGGAGGAGCCCCGGGAAGAATAAGACCGGACCAGTCCGGTCTCCGGGAGAAGCCAGAGCTTTCCCGGCAGAAAGGAAATTTTTCATTGACCAGAAACCACTTGCGATACGCACTGCTTTTTGCGGGAGTCCTTCTGCTCATGGGCTGCGGCCGGATCATTTCTCAGGCCAGAGACCAGGCGGCAGAGCTGTCCGAGGCAAAGCAGCCCATCACAGAAGAAATAGAACTTGAAACGGACCCGTCCCTTCCCGTTCCGGAGCTGACCGGCACCGGCATAGACACCGGCAGGGGCGTGGACCTTTACTGGACCCCTGTGGGGGACGCCGATACCTACGAGATCCAGGCGGGAAAGGGAGGGGAATTCAACGAGACCCTGATCATCTCTCTGGACGACGGAGAGAGCGGCCACTGCCTGGCAGCGGGCCTGGAAGACGGAGAAGAGTATGCCTTCCGGATCCGTACCAGATATGTAAACGGCGGGGAGGTCAGAAGAAGCGAGTGGAGCAGCCCCGTCACCCAGACCTTTTACGAGGCCAGAGTGGACGAAGACGTGGCGGCCCCCTTCGATATCACCTGCCTGATGGACCAGGGAGAGGGCCTTCTCATCCAGTGGAAAAAGCCCGAATACTGCACCGGCTTTGAACTCTTCCGGTCCTATACCGGAAACAGCAGCTGGGTCAGGCTCTCCGGAGACATAGAGCCCGGAAAGCCCTCCCGGGTGTCCTACGACGACAGGGAGTTCGATGCCTCCGTCAGCCCCGTCTACTACATGGTCCGGACCGTTCTGGAAGAGAACGGCGTCAGAAAGGTATCCCCCTTTGAGGAGATCATCACAGCAAAATTCCAGGAGGAACTGACCCTGTCGCCTTCCAGGGCCGCCTTCCCTTCGGGGGAGACCCTGCAGATGACAGCCCTTTACGGCTGGGGAAGGGGAAAGGACCTGGTCTGGTCCGTCCGAAACGAAAAGGTGGCCTCCGTGGACCGGGATGGACTGGTCACAGGCGTGGGAAAAGGAGCCACCAGGATCACGGCCGCCCTCCCGGACGGGTCCCAGCAGGTCTACTCCACGGTCATCATTGACCGCAAGGATCCGAAGCCCTTAAGGGAGTACAAGGAGCCCTTCGAATACGTCGGGAAGGAAGGGGTCTACAGGAAAAAGACTGAGTCGGAGAAGAACAGGGCAGTGCTCCTGATCACCGGGGACCTCATGTCCATGAAGGCCCAGATGAACGCGGCCTGGAACGAGAAGGACCAGAGCTATGTCTTTAATGACAGCTTCCGCTATGTGAAGGACCTGATCCGGTCGGCGGACCTTTCTGCGGGCAATCTGGAGACCCTGGTCTCCCCCAGGTGGTCCTACTGCAGCGAGATCAGCTATCAGGACGGCAGACCGGTCTGCAACACGACCCCCAGATATCTGGATGCCCTGAAGGATACGGGCTTCGATGTGCTGACCATGTCCAACAACCACAATGCGGACTGGGGCACCGGAGCGGCCATGGATACCGTCAGGAACGCGGCCCGCTACGGCTTCATGCATACGGGCCTTTATACTTCCCCTTCGGAGGACAGGACCCTGGCAGTGGACGTGAACGGGATCCGGATCGGTTTTCTTGCCTATGACGGCGGGGGCCTCGGCTTCAACCATAAGGAAGAGACCTGGGATCCGGAGGACGTGGACACCATCCTCAATGCCTACTCCGCGGAAAGGGCGGAGAGGGACATAAAGGCCCTGAAGGAAAAGGGGGCCGAATACATCATTGTCTGCATGCACTGGGGGACCATCAACAACACGGAGTATAACGAAGCCCAGGAGAAAACGGCCAGGGAGCTGGCGGACCTGG
This sequence comes from uncultured Lachnospiraceae bacterium, assembly GCA_946614165.1. GTDB lineage: Bacteria > Bacillota > Clostridia > Lachnospirales > Lachnospiraceae > CAG-791. The sequence goes on along the minus strand of CAMOGQ010000019.1, from coordinate 7,234 downwards.
GGGCCGACTACATAGCGGGCTCCCATCCCCACCTGATCCAGAAGTATGTGGAGATCACATCTTCCGACGGAAGGAAAGTCCCCTGCATCTACTGCATGGGCAATTTCATGACCAGCCTCAGTTCCCTGGAAGGCCAGAGAGATTCCGTGCTGATGCGGCTGGTGCTGAAAAGGGATGACAAGGGAAAGGTGGTCCTTTCGGACCATACCTATATCCCCTGCCATATCTACAGCCAGGGCCTGGGAGTTCCCTATGCGGTGGTGCCCATGACCAGAGAGCTGAGCCCTGACCTGAACCTGACCAGCAGGGACCGGATCCTGGAGCGGATCGGTGAGAGCATCGGCAGCGGGATCAGCCCCTACAGGCCCTGACGCGGAAGAGGAGAAGCACCTTTAAAGAAACCGATATCTCCATGTTTTTCCAGAGACCTTATATTACAAAGGAAGTTCAAAAGGAAAGCTGAGGAGAAGTGAGAGCGCCGGATTGTCCGGCGCTCTTTTTTCGGGAAGGCCCCAAGGGCACCGGAATAAAGCGGACGGAAAAACGTTCTGCGGAGCTCCGAAAAAAGTCTGAAATAATTTTGTAATATATTAAAAGCAGAGATGACAGGGCGTCAGAGGGGAGAACAGGTGGTCAGAAAGGGCATGAAGGGGCTTGTAAGCGCTTTCATAGCCCCTGTAATGATGTGAAAAGTGCTTAAATTGATGCGAATTATTTAATATTTAATTAAATATTACATACAAATCGTAAAATGTACTTGTTAAATTTGTTACAGATAGAGTATACTTAATCTGGTCAACGAAAGGAAATATAAAAGAATTCGAATTTACGCCGGTCCTGCTGAGGCCGGCATACATGACAGATACTTAGGAGACAGATATGCACCGTTTCAGCAAGAGAATCAGATTCATAGGGATCTTTATCATCATGCTGGCCATTATGCTGCAGAGCACGGTTCCGGCCATGGCGGCAGGGACAGTCTCTTCCAATAAATGCGGTGCCCATGTGACATACAGCATTTCGGGCAGCGTACTGACCATCAAAGGCTCCGGAGCCATGTTCGACTATTCGGCGGATACCATCCCCTGGCTCTCCAAAAAGGATAAGATCACATCCATCCGTGTGGAGGACGGAGTGACCGTTATCGGATCCTATGCTTTTTCCAGATGCAAATATGTGAACCAGGTCAGGCTTCCTTCCTCGGTTTCACAGATCCGCACCAAAGCTTTTTCCTACTGCGATTCCCTCGAAGATGTGGCCTATAACGGATCCACTGCCCAGTACAACAAGATCGATATCATGGCCGGCAATTCCGAACTGAAGGCGGCCCTCAGCAGCGGCATGGCCACCATCAGGACCTACAAGGAATCCGCTGCTTCTATTTCGTGGTCCCTCACCAACGGCACCCTTACCGTCAGGGGCAAAGGCAAAATGCCCGCCTACCATTTCATGGAGGCTCCCTGGTTCGGCAAGCGCGCTTCCATTAAAAGGATCGTTGTGGCGGAAGGCATTACCGCCATTTCCACCTATGCCTTCGCATGCTGCAGCAAAGTTACATCCGTTGACCTTCCTTCCACTCTGGACGAGATCGGAGCCAGGGCTTTCTACAAGGATATCGCCCTTGCTTCCGTTGACCTGCCCTCCGGCCTTTCCGTGATCGGCCGCATGGCATTCCAGGACTGCACGTCCTTAAAGAAGCTGGTCATCCCTTCCGGCGTCAAAACCCTTCCCGAGTACATGTGCTGCGGCTGCAGCAGGCTCACCGAAGTGGTCCTTCCCGGGACCGTGACCGGAATCGGCTCCTCCGCTTTCTTCGGCACAGCCCTTTCCCAGATCACCTATACCGGCACAAAAGCCAGATGGACCTGCGTCAAGATCGATATCAGCAATAAGAAGGATATCTCCCGCGCAAAGATCGTCTTTGCAGAGCCTAAGGCGGAAGTCAAAAAGACAGTGACATCCCCGGCCGTGTCGATCGTCAGCGTCAGGAACGTCAAGGACTGCAAGGCCAAGGTGACCTACCAGACTTCTTCCGACTGCGACGGTTATCAGATCCAGGTGGCAAAGGACAAATCCTTTACCAAGAACCTTCTGACCAAGAAGGTATCTGACAGGAAGGATGCGGACAAGGTCATGGCCGCAGGATCCAAAGGGACCTGGTACGCCAGAGTCAGGACCTTCCGCACTGTGGGCGGCAAAACCGTATATTCCGCCTGGTCTGCCGTAAAGAGTGTGAACATTACAAAGTAAGACCTTCAGACATCCATAGAAATCCTGACGAAAGGGCTGCTCTCCGGAGCAGCCCTTTCCGGTTTTCCTGCCCCGCAGCCTTCGGGCCCCCTGCTTTTTTCGTTTTTTTCCGCCTTCCTCTTCAAAAGGGCAAAGGTTTATAAGTCGCTGGCAGTTTATCTATGCTAAAATAGGTATATGAGTCAGCGGGCCTCCGGGGCCCGGCGGAAAGAAGGGGCTATGTATAAAAATATATCGGTAAAAATGGTCAATCAGTCGGAAGACCTGCCCAAGGGGAGCCAGGTCGTTTCTGCGGTCATGCTTCTTCGCTGTCTTGGCCTGCAGATCCAGGCAGATGAATTTATAGACAACTTCCTGCCCCAGGGCAAGATCCGGTTCAGGGACGGGATCCTCTACGGGCCCGATCCGGACCTGACCTTTGCCGGCAGTCCCTATGATCCCAAATCCTTCGGCTGCTATCCGGGCGCCATGGTCAGGGCCCTCAACGAGTGCTTTATCCAGAAGGGCATGATGTACAGGGCGGAGGATGCCACCGGGCTTCGGACCACGGAGCTTCTGACCAGGGGGATCGATCAGGACATTCCTGTCCTCTACTGGGGGACAGAGGATCTGCAGCTGCCCAGGCTGGAACTTTCCTGGACCATAAGAGATTCGGACCGCAGGGTCAACTGGTATGAAAACACCAGGTGCTGCCTGCTGACCGGCTACGGGGACGAGACCCTGATCTTCGCCGTTCCCGGAGCTTCCACAAAGTCTGTGGAGGTCAACAGAAAGCTGGCGGTCAAGCGTCATGCGGAGCTGGGCAAGAGGAGCGTTCTGGTAACCAGGATCGGAGGCCGCTGAAACAGGGGCCGGTCCCCGCATGCCGGGGATCCGGCGGCCGTAACGGCCCCGGAATAAGAGAAAAATATTATAAGGAAGGGAAAAGACAGATATGATCAGAATCACCATGGAAAACGGCGGCGTTATCGACCTGGAGCTGGACTATGAGGCAGCCCCCAGGACCGTAAAGAACTTTGAAAAGCTGGTAAGCGAGGGCTTCTATGACGGCCTGATCTTCCACAGGGTCATCAAGGGCTTCATGATCCAGGGCGGAGACCCCCAGGGCAACGGCATGGGCGGATCAAAGGAAAAGATCAGGGGAGAGTTCGCCTCCAACGGCTGGAACAATCCCATCAGCCACAAGAGGGGCGTCATCAGCATGGCCAGGGCCATGGACCCCAACTCCGCATCCAGCCAGTTCTTCATTATGCACCAGGACGGTGAATTCCTGGACGGCCAGTATGCAGCCTTCGGCCATGTGGTCAGCGGCATGGACGTGGTGGATCAGATCGCCGCTTGCAGGACAGGCTTCCAGGACAGGCCCAAGACTCCTCAGAGAATAAAGACCATCCGTATCGTTGAAGAATAAGCTTCTTCAGGTCTCCGGGAACATACAGGGGACCGGACAAAGCGATCACAGAAAGAAGCAGGCCTTTCGGGGCCCTCACAGGGCCCCGTCAGGCCTGCCTTGTTTTACAGACATTTCCGGGAGCGGGAGCAGAATGTTTTACAGAATTGAAGAGACTCTGAAGGAAGCGGCCTTTGAGGAGGTCATGGACGGATCCTGCCAGTATGTGGCGGTCCTGACCCCGGAAGAGTGGCGGCAGAACTGGGAGAAATTCCAGATGGGCATAGAGATGGAGATCGAGCGTCATCCCCACACCACCAAGGCAGAGGTCAACTATGACTCTCTGACGGGGGCCTTTTCGGTGCCCGACAGGTGGGAGCTGACGGAAAGGGACCACGAATTTGCCTTTGCCCTGGACGAAAAGGGCATTGTCATCATAGACGAGGACGGTTATGCCAGAAAACTGGTGCAGAAGATCGTAAAGACCAAACGCTGGCGGGTCCCTTCCCTGGAGCGCTTTTTCTCCGACTTCCTGGAGACCATGATCCGGGGAGACTCCACCTTCCTGGAAGCCCTGGAAGACGAGATCAGCCGGATCGAGGAGGATATCCTGGAGGGAAGGGCCCAGAAGGACGTCCTGTCCCGGATCGCGGATATCCGGGGAGACCTGCTGGCCCTCAGGATCCACTACGAGCAGATGATCGACTTCGGCCAGGAGCTCTCCTCCAATGACAACGCCTTCTTCAAGGAAGACAAGCTCCACTATTTCGACAACTATGTCAACCGGGTCACCAGGCTTCTGGACATCGTCAACTCCCTCAGGGACTACAGCGTCCAGACCAGGGACCTTTACCAGTCCCAGCTGGCGGTCCGGCAGAACAATACGGTGACGGTCCTGACGGTGGTCACCACCATCTTCATGCCCTTGACCCTGATCGTGGGCTGGTACGGCATGAACTTCAAATATATGCCGGAGCTGGAATCCCCTCTGGGCTATCCTCTGGTCATCATCGTCAGCGTGGCCATTATCGTGGTCAGCCTGATCTATTTCAAGTATAAGAAGTGGCTCTAGGAGGGGGCTTCAGGAGAGGTCCTGGAGCATGTAGTCGTTCTCCAGAAGGGCGTGGGTATATTCCGCCCAGCTGTACTGGGACATGTATTCGCCCCGGTAGTCGTCTATGGACCCCTTGCGGCTTTTGCCCTGCAGGTAATTGAAATAGTCGCAGGACACCCTGTCCGGCAGGATGCCGATGGTGCCCTTGCCCCGGGCCAGGATGTTCTCGCATCCGTAGGAGGCCAGGGAGTTGACCAGGTCGCTGCGCAGGTTCTTGAGATAGGATTTGTGGGCGCCGGGATCATCGTCCTCCCAGAGGCAGGCGGTGAGGGTGCCGTTGGAACACATGGCCCCCTTCTGGTCCACCAGGATGGCCAGAAATTCCCGGGTCTTGGCGTAGCGGAAGGAAGCGGGGATGCCGTCGATATAGACTTCGAAGCGGCCGAAAGCCCGGATCCGGACCCTGGGCAGCCTGTTTTCCTGCAGGGGATAGCGCAGATGCTCCATCTCCTCGGTGATCTTCTCCGGCGTGACCGGCTTGAGGATATATCCTGAGGCATGGAGGGCAAAGGCGCTGGGAGCGAATTCGGAATAGCCCGTAGTAAAGATCAGGTTGACTTTTGCGTTTCTTTCGATCAGATATTCCGCTACGGCCAGACCGTTTACGGAGCGGAGCTTGATATCCAGAAAGGCAATGTCGCAGACTTTGTCTGCGGCAAAGGCCAGCAGCTCTTCCGCGGTCCGGAAGCTGTGAAGCTCGGCCTTTGGAAGGGCCTTTTTTATGGCATCGGTCAGATTTTCAAGAGCGATTCTTTCATCATCCAGTGCAAAGACCAGCATAAAGGACCTCCTGAACAGCAGTAAAGACAGTTGTGGTTTGGGTAAAATGAATGAGACCGGACCGGAAAGGCGGGATCCCTTCCGGGATGCAGCACTTGTGCGGCCGGCTGTTAACTTATGTTAACATTTCTTTTGCAGGCTAACAACGAAAATATGTATTATCCGCCATAATCGCAGAGCAAGGAGAAGGCAGCCCGGATACCGGGCTGCAGGAGATGGGCTTTTGCCTGTCTGGGAAAGACAAAAAGCACATTACGGGATGATTTGCCCGGCTCAAGGAACGTTTTTTGGCTTTTTCTCCTCTTTCGTTCCTTCCTTTTTCATAAAGGTTTAATACATAAATCCGTGACAATGACGGAATTATCATGTAAGATAGTAAAGATATTAAGAAAGCGGAAGCAGGTATTTTTCTGCGGATCCCTTTACAGGGAACCGTCAGGACTTGAAAACAACAATATAGAACAGATAAAAAGAGGTTAAGTTATGTGCGGTATTGTAGGATTTATTGGGCATCATCAGGCAGCGCCCATTCTTCTGGACGGGCTTTCAAAACTGGAGTACAGGGGTTATGACTCCGCCGGCATCGCAGTCCGCGATGCGGCAAAGGACCCGGTAGTGGTAAAGACCAAGGGCAGACTGGCTACTTTGTTTGAAAAGACCAACGGGGGCACGGCGGTCCCCGGCAGCTGCGGCATCGGTCATACCCGCTGGGCCACCCATGGAGAACCCTCCGAAGTCAACGCCCATCCCCATGTGACGGATGACTGCAACGTAGTGGGCGTCCACAACGGCATCATCGAGAACTATCAGGAACTCAAGGAAAAGATGATCCGCAAGGGCTACAACTTCTATTCCGAGACGGATACGGAAGTGGCCATCAAGACCATCGACTACTATTATAAGAAGTACAAGGTAGGCCCCATCGATGCCCTGGCCAAGACCATGGTCAGAATCAGAGGCTCCTACGCCCTGGCCGTCATGTTCAAGGATTATCCCGGCGAGATCTACGTGGCCCGCAAGGACAGCCCCATGATCATCGGCGTCAGCGACGGCGAGACCTACGTGGCTTCCGACGTACCGGCCGTTCTCAAGTATACCCGCAGCGTATACTATATCGGCAACCTGGAAATGGCCCGCCTGACGGAAGGCAATGCAGAGTTCTATGACCTGAACGGAGATATCGTCCAGAAGGAACTGACCGAGATCAAGTGGGACGCCGAAGCGGCCGAAAAGGGCGGCTACGAGCACTTCATGATGAAGGAGATCCACGAGCAGCCCGAAGCGGTCAAGAAGACCATCAATTCCATGATCCACTTTGAGTCCGCAAAGAGCGGGAGCGATTCTGCAGTGACGGGAAAAGCGGTCATAGGTCTTGGCACCATCGGTCTCAAGGACGAGATCCTGAAGGACATCTCCCAGATCTACATCGTGGCCTGCGGATCCGCCTACCATGCCGGTATGACGGCCCAGTATGTGATTGAGAACCTGGCAAAGATTCCCGTCCGTGTGGAACTGGGATCCGAATTCCGCTACCGCAACATGCTGCTGGATAAGAAGGGCCTTGTCATCGTCATCAGCCAGTCCGGCGAGACTGCCGACTCCCTGGCTGCCCTCAGGGAAGCAAAGGAAAAGGGAGTCCGCACCATGGCCATCGTCAACGTGGTGGGATCCTCCATTGCCAGAGAAGCGGACCATGTCTT
>CAMOGQ010000018.1 GCA_946614165.1 uncultured Lachnospiraceae bacterium | reverse complement strand
ATTAAGATCTAAAAGAAATCTTCAGGGTTGCATTTCTGTTAAGTTGTCATATATTCGATTTTTAAGGTGCTTTCCGGGGCTGCGTGGCAGCCTCCGAAGTTCTTTAAGAGCTTGCCGCTCTTGCGAACGCATTTAATATACTACATCAAACCGTTTCGCCTGTCAACAACTTTTTTAATCAATTTTGTCTCGGCACCCTGCCCGCAAAACTCATTTCTGAAGTTGTCGCCCGCCTTTCAGCGGCGAAATTTATAATATCATTACGTCAGACCTAATGCAAGCACTTTTTTTGCTTTTTTATTATATTTAAGCGTATATAAACACACTTAATCGCGTATATACAACATGTTGTGCAGGTCTTTCTTTCTATTACTATTTATATGCCGAAAGCTCCGGACGGTCTCTTAAAACCTTCCGGAGCTTCCTTATAAAAATCGGTATTACTGCAGATGATCTCAGGTCAGATGATTCTGGATCAGGCTTTCCACCAGGCCTGCTGCCGCAGGGACCCCTTTGGTGACCAGCTCCATTTCCACTCCCAGGAAAAAAGGACTCAGCGATTCCACGATATAAAGGATCAGAAGTCCGCAGACAAAACCTGCCGCCACTCCCAGAGCGGAATCTACAAGGCTGATGACCGGCAGCTTTGAAGCCAGCCGGATGGAAAACAGAAAGAGACGGAGCACGCTGTAGACCACGGCAATCACCACGAACAGGGCAATACCCGAGGCAAGGCCTTTTACGTCTCCTTCCTTAAATCCCGTATAGACTTTCAGGATCATAAGAAGAGAGCCGGATGCCGCCAGCAGGGCGATCAGGGAACTCAGCTGCTTTGCAAAGCCCACCTTCCATCCTCTTTTCGTATAAAGGACCATAAAAAGCAGTTCTGCCAGAATGGCAGCAAGGCCTATCATATCAGCATTCAGGCTCATAGGCATTCTCCCGTCAGTGCAGTTTCAGCGTATCGATCTCGCTGTCTGTTACCACTGTCATCCTTCTTGCTATGGGAGAGGGAATAACAGCGCGGACCGCAGTCCCTATGGTTCCGTTGAAGATCTCTCTTCCCCGGATGGTATAGATCTGCAGTTCCTGATCATTGTTCAGATAAATATAGCCGCCGGAGATCTGGAGCGTGGTGAAGTCCATGGAAAAACCGACACTGCTCTTCTTATCTCCGTTCTTGTCATAGAGGTCCAGTCTGTACTGGTGGTCTCCGCTGGTATCCGTAAAGAGCAGGCCCATATACTGGTCGTTATAGTAAACGCCCCTGATGTTCTCCGAGATCATATTGCTGACCGTGTTCTTCAGTTCCCTGCCGATGGTATAGTAGGCAAGCCTGGAATCCGAAACGGCCACAAAGATATCGTCGCTCATGAAATGGGTAAATGGGAACACCTCTCCGCTGAACTCGGCGTCGGCCAGAAGATTGTTCTCCTTCTCCGCGCCTTCCGCCCCGAAGCTGTGGAATGCCATGTCTGTCTTTATGACACCGTCCACCACCTCCAGAGAGGAAATGGTCAGGCGCTCGCCGTTGGGTGAAATAGCCGTGGACATGGGATATCCGTGAATGGACATATAGCGTACCAGATAGGCGATCTCACGGCCTGTAGAAGAGAAAAGCCGGATCCAGGTAGCGCCGGTCTCGTTCATGGTGACCGCCACTTCCCCGCATCTGGATACGGAAATGGCATGGATGGGCCGCTCCGTGGAGATGCGGCCTCTGAGGCCTTCCTTATCAAATACGCAGACCGAATAGCCCTCTATATCCGCTATGGCCAGGATCTCTCCCTCCACCACGGCTCTGGGCTGCTGCATATCATAAGTCTCCAGCCACTGCTGTTCGCCCCGGGTATTCCAGCATCCTGCGGAGGACCGGGAATACTGGACGATGCTGCCGCCAAGACCGATGATCTCGGCACCGTCTTCTGTCAGAAAACGGGAGTTTGTGGAAAGGGAAACGCCGGAATAATGCCTGTAGTTCTGAATAAGCACATAAATAAGAAGGCCCACGATAATTACGGAAACAACGATCAGCACACGGCTCCACTTTTTCCTGTTATGGGCCTTTATGTCCGCCCAGTAGCCTTCCGTGCTGCCGGGGTCTTCTTTTCCGTCACCGCCGCCTTCCGCCTCGGCCAGGATCAGGGCGTCTCTGAGATCCGCCGTATCTTCCATCGGATCCATTAAATCTATAGGTTCCTTCGGTTCCATAAGCTCATTCACTCCCGAAAAACTACATATATAGTAACATACGGGGCTCAAAGGGCCCCGTCGTCAGCTGTTAACTATTTACATCTCGGTTCTTCCTTCCAGCGCGCGCAGAAGGGTCATTTCATCGATATACTCCAGGTCGCCTCCGACCGGTACGCCGCTGGCGATCCTGGTGGTCTTTACACCGGCAGGCCGGATCAGCTTGCTGATATACATGGCCGTTGTTTCCCCCTCCAGATTGGAGTTGGTGGCAATGATCACTTCTTTTACCTGGTCTCCCCTGAGCCTTTCGATCAGCTCCTTCAGCTTTATATCTCCGGGACCTATGCCCAGCATGGGGGAAATCGCCCCGTGCAGGACATGATAAAGACCATTGTATTTGCCGGTCCTTTCATAGGCCGCCAGGTCCCTGGGATTTTCCACCACCATGATCGTGCTTCTGTCCCTGGAGGGATTGGAGCAGATGGGGCACAGTTCGGAATCCGTCAGGTTCTGACACTCCCTGCAGTAGCAGACATGCTCCTTGGCCGAAAGGATGGTCTCGGAAAGTTTTCTGACCCTGGCCGGAGACATGCCGATGATATAAAAAGCAAGCCTCTGGGCGGATTTTCCGCCGATCCCCGGCAGGGCGGCCAGTTCATCGATCAGTTTGTTGATATATCCGCTGTATAAGTCCAACTTTTACCTCATTGTTACATGCCGAAACCCGAAGGCCCCATCACCTGGGCGCTCCTGTCGCTGATCTGCTTCATGGCATCGTTCAGCGCTGCCATGATCATGTCCTCAAGCATTTCCACATCATCGGGATCCACAGCGTCGGGACTGATCTTCAGAGATTTGAACTCATGGGCGCCGGTGACCACTACCTCGACGGCACCGCCGCCGGCTGTTGCCTTGAACTCTGTCTCGTCCAGAGCCTTCTTGTTTTCTTCCATCTGACGCTGCATGCGCTGTGCCTGCTTCATCAGGTTGTTCATATTTCCGGGCATGCCCATGCCGCCGAATCCGCCTCTTTTAGCCATCTAAAATTCCTCCGTTTCCATTTTTCCGTCCCATTTGAACAGATCGTTCAGGTAAATTTCATTTTCCGTGTTTTGTTCAGTCTTGTCAAGGGCTACAAAGGACAGGGACAGCTTCTCCCCGGCCGCCTGGCTGAAATAGACCGCCAGCTTCTCTCTGTCCTCCTCCCTGGTTTTGGCGCTGCACATACCGTAGGCGATCGGGTTGTCAAAGCCGATCCGGATCTCTCCCTCTCTGACAGCTTTCAGGACATGGCCGCCTCCCTTTTCCAGGTAGCGTTTCATGAAAGCAAACTCTCCCGGCAGATCCGCCACCAGATTATCCCAGTTTTCGGCGATTTTCCGGACCCCTTCAGGGGTGGCGGCCCTCAGCGCCGCCTTCTCCTCGGGACTCATCTCTCTGGCCGGTTTCTTTGCCTCTTCTTCCGGCTGACGCTCCCCGGCAGAAACGATATTTGCAGAACCTCCCTTTATGACCAGATCCGCCATAAAGGTCTCGTTTTCGATCAGACGCTGCTCCAGCTTCTGGACCCTGGCCTGCAGGCCTTCCAGGGTATCGCCGCTCCTGTCCCCGTTTCCGGCGTCCATGGCGGCCCGGCAGGCCCGGATCAGAGCCATTTCTGTCAGGATCCTGCGGTTGGCGGAAAACCGGATTTCCCCGGTCAGAGCCGAAAAAATCCTGATATAGCGCATGATCTCCGCCATATCCGCGCTCTTCTCATCCCTGAGCATGCGCTTCAGGTTCTCGGCGGACACATCCAGAGACCGGCCCACCTGCTCATCTGCCCTCAGCAGCATCAGATTGCGCAGATACCAGGTAAAATCCGTAATGAACTGGACCAGCTCCCTGCCCTGCAGCAGGACATCGTCCAGGATCTTTAAAGCGCCAGGGACCTTTCCTGTGTGCAGGCAGCCGAAAAGGTCCGAAAAGACCACCGTATCCACGGCGCCCAGGATCTCCAGAGTCCTCTCATAGGTCAGAAGGGCATTGCCATAGTTGAAGGCGTTGCACTGGTCCAGAAGGCTCAGGCCGTCTCTCATGGATCCGTCCGCGGCGCCGGCCATGTAGTGATAGGCCCTGTCTTCAATCTGGAGATTCTCCTTTTCCGCCACCTCTCTGAGGCGTCCCTCAATGACCACCAGGGGGAGCCTGCCGAAATCGAATCGCTGGCAGCGGGAAAGAATGGTGACCGGAAGCTTGTTGGGCTCCGTGGTGGCCAGGATAAAGATCGCGTAGGAAGGCGGTTCCTCCAGGGTCTTGAGCAGGGCGTTGGCTGCCGCGTTGGACAGCATATGGGCTTCGTCCAGGATATAGATCCGGTATTTGCCCTGGTCGGGCGAGTAGGACACCTGATCGATGATCCGTCGGATATCCTCTACCGAGTTGTTGGAGGCCGCATCCAGTTCCGTCACATTCAGGGCGGCATTCCGCTCAATGGCCCTGCAGGAAGCGCACTTTCCGCAGGGACTTCCGTCCTGGGGATCCTCGCAGTTGACCGCCTTGGCAAAGATCTTTGCGATGGTGGTCTTTCCGGTACCCCTGGTCCCGCAGAAAAGATAGCTGTGGGAGATCCTTCCCGTCATGATCTGGTTCCGCAGGGTGCGTACGATGGCGTCCCGCCCCCTGACGTCCTCGAAGGTCATTGGCCTGTACTTACGATATAAAGCAAGATAATGTTCTTCCGCCATGCTGTTCTCCATAAAAAAATACGCGGCACATCCCCTGTGCCTTCCTAAAGTATAACAGGGCCTGCCCGATTTGGACAGTGGTCTCCCCAGGGCGAAATAAAAAGCGGGCATGCCGCCAGCAGCAGCACACCCGCCTGCAGACATATCCTTTTACGCTGCCGGTCAGGATCAGTCACCGAAACTGATGCCCAGAAGCTTCGCTTCCTTAATGATGGAGGCGTTGGGATCCACGGTCTTAAGCTTGCCTGCCACTTCCTTCAGGGGCACCTTGACCATTTCTCTGTCCTTATAGCCGATCATGTAGCCGAACTCTTTTCTGAGAATCAGCTTGCCTGCCTCCGCGCCCACACGGCTGGCGAAGACTCTGTCGTAGGCATTGGGGCCGCCGCCTCTCTGGGTGTGGCCGGGAACCGTCACACGGACTTCGCGGCCTGTCATCTTCTGGATCTGGTCCGCGATCTCATAGGAGACCGAAGGATAAGCGTAGTTCTCCAGCTTCTTCCTGTATTCCTTCTTGGAAAGCTTCGCGTCTTCCTTGGAAATGGCGCCTTCGGCAACAGCAATGATGGTAAAGCGGCTGCCGCCCTTGTCTCTGCCCTCGATGGCTTCCACGACCTTGTTGATATCGTAGGGGATCTCGGGAAGCAGGATCACGTCCGCGCCGCCTGCGATGCCCGCATTCAGAGGAAGCCAGCCCACCTTGTGGCCCATGATCTCAACGATGAATACACGGCCGTGAGAGCTGGCCGTCGTATGGATCTGGTCGATGGCGGTGGTGGCAATGTCAACGGCCGACTGGAAGCCGAAGGTCATCTCCGTGCCCCAGAGGTCATTGTCGATGGTCTTGGGAAGCGTGACCACATTCAGTCCTTCCTCGCTGAGCAGGTTGGCCGTCTTGGTGGAACCGTTTCCGCCGCCCATGACCAGGCAGTCCAGCTGCAGCTTGTAATAGGTCTGTTTCATGGCTTCTACCTTGTCAATGCCGTCCTCGTCCGGAACGCGGATGGTCTTGAAAGGACAGCGGCTTGTACCCAGGATCGTGCCGCCCCTGGTCAGAATGCCCTTGAAGTCAGCTCCGGTCAGGATCCGGAATTTTCCGTAGATCAGGCCCTTATAGCCATCCTCAAAGCCATAAAACTCAACAGGTTCCTTGGCGTTGTTGACTACACACTTGTAAACACCGCGAAGTGCCGCATTCAGGGCCTGGCAGTCGCCGCCGCTTGTCAGCATACCGATTCTTAACATAGCTTCTCCTCCTAATCACTGCTTTTTCCATCCCTGGGTCCAGGGTCTTTTTCTCATTTATTATATACCAATTTACGGTAAGGAGTTTTCGTAAATTGCGGGAATGTTCCATAAATATGGCTGCAGTTTCCTGTGCGTTTTTCCCTCCCGCTGCCCAAACCTGCATAGTCCCCGGGGAAAGTTCTCCTTGCCAAGCCGCTTTGGTCTGACATATAATAGGGTGGTCGACTGGAGACGTATCGAAGCGGTCATAACGAGCTCGACTCGAAATCGAGTTGTCGGTTCATCCCGGCACGTGGGTTCGAATCCCACCGTCTCCGTAACCCTTTTCTTTCCCGCGGAAGAAAAGGGTTTTTCTTTTTCCGGGGGCAGAAAAAACACGGCAGAATTTCTTCCGCCGTGTCTCTGTCTTTCCTGTATTTCACAGATCTGTATTCATGTCTGTGATTTTCCGAAACTGTACCCTTTGCCTCTGATATTGAAAATATACCTGGGCCTTTTGGGATCCTCCTCGATTTTTTCCCTCAGATGAGAAATGTGGACCATCAGGGCATTGGCGTCGGACCTGATGGACTCGTCAAAGATCATGCCGCAGAGCTCGTCCTTGGAAAAGACCCTGCCCGGCTCATTCATCATGTGCAGCATCAGTCTGTATTCCTTGGGGGTCAGCAGAAGAGGTCTTCCGTTCTTAAAAAGACGCAGGGTGGTCATGTTCAGTTCCAGCTCCTCATAGCGCAGAACGGAATCTTCCGTATCAGAGCTCCCGGCCTGCCCGGGACTGTCCAGCTCATAGCATCTGCGGAGCAGGGCATTGACCTTTGCCCCCAGCAGCAGAGGCTCCAGAGGAATCTCCAGACAGTCATCGGCACCCAGGTTCATTCCCAGTACCCTGTCCTCCATCCGGCCCTGCCTGATCAGCAGAATAATAGGGATCCCACTTTTTCTGCGGATCTCCCTGACCATGGTAAAACTCTGTAAATCTCCGGATTCACTGTCAATGATTGCCAGGTCAGCTTTCCGTTCCCCATCGCTTCCGATAATATCGGTTATTCCGGATGCCTCTTCGATCTGGTGGCCTCCCCCTTCCAGATGCAGCTTCAAAACTTCTTTCTGGTCCGTGATATTATGCATGATGAGAATTCTGTAATGATTCTCTTTCATATCTCTGCCCCGATTATCCCTGCCACTTTTAGCTGTACAACGCCTGCTGCGGCATCGTTATATGCCGTTTACGATATATTTACTAATGTTAGCATAAGTTCAGTCACAGAATAGCCACACACCCGCCCCTCCCTCCTGTGCTATAATCTGTTCAGACATTTTTCAGCGTTTTCCGGGAGACTGAGCCATGATCGTAGGCATCGTAGCTGCGGCAGAAATCTGGATCGGACTGCTGTGCCTGATTTCTGCCATATATTCACTCTCTATCCTTCATACCACGGGAAATTACCGGGCTGAGAAGGACCGTCTTTACCAGGCGTTGCTTCTTCTGACCTGTTTTTTTCTGATGACCAGCAGCTGTGTCTCCTGGTACACCAACGGGCTCGATACGCCCTTCTTCAGGGGGGTATCCCTGACCGCCAATACGCTTCTGTTCACCTTAAGCTATGTCATGGGCATATTTTACACATGCTATGTATGTTCCTGGCTTACGGGAAGCCGCTTCGTTCATTTTTACAGGGTCCTCAACTGTTTCCTGTACGGATCTGCCATCCTTTATTCACTGCTGAACCTGCGCTACCACCATCTTTTCTATATCGACCGGGCCGCCTACTATCACAGGGGCACTCATTTCAGGTCCTTCCTGTGGTTTTCCGTCCCGCTGGCCCTGATCCATCTGTTTGTGCTCCGCTCCTGCAGAAAGGATCTGACAAGGAAGGAATATCTGTCCCTGATCTCTTATCTGCTTATTCCCATGATCATGGTCCTGATCAGCAGTTTCTGGTATTCGGGGATCTCCCTTCCCAACCTGGGCTTCGGCGTTACTGCCTTTCTCATGTTCCTGGTTATGTCCGATGCCCAGACCACTACCTACCTTCAGCAGCAGGAGCAGCTGATCCGGCAGAGGGAGGCACAGGCCGAAATGGAGAAGGAGATGCACTCCCTGAGAGTCAGACTGGTCCTGTCCCAGGTCCAGCCCCACTTCCTTTATAACTGCCTTAATACCATCTATTATCTCTGCGGCAAGCATCCCCAAGTGGCAAAGACCGCCATACGGAACTTTTCGGACTATCTGGACGGAAGCACAAAATACCTCTCTGCCCGGAATCCCATCCCTTTCAAGGAGGAGTTACGGCATATCGTCACCTACCTGTCTCTTGAAAAACTCCGGTTCGACGAAGATCTGGAGGTCGTATTTCACATAGGGACCACCGATTTTATCCTGCCCGCCCTGAGCGTGCAGCCCCTGGTGGAAAATGCAGTCAAGCACGGCGTCGGCAGAAAGGCCGGCGGAGGAACGGTCACTCTGACCACCCGGGAGGATGCTTCCTGCATATATATTCTGGTGGATGACAACGGGGCGGGCATCGGCTCCGATATCCCCGTCTGTGAGGAAGGGCACCCCCACATAGGCATCGAAAATGTCCGCCGCCGCATAAGCACCATGTCCGGCGGATGCCTGCGGATCCTGTCCGCTTCCGGCCGCGGCACCTCTGCCAAGATCGTCCTTCCCAAGTCCCGGGCATGCCCCGCCGGCTCTCCCCTTTCCGGAAAGGAGGCCAGGCTATGAACAATATTTCAATGCTGGTTCCTTCCCTGGAAATGTGGGGCGCCGTCCTGACCATGTCCTGCTTTTTCTTTCTTGTCACCCACAGGAAAACTCTGAACGAGGCGACAGTACGCTATCTGCCCCTGCTGGAACTGAACATCTCCCTGCTGCTCATATGCAGCCCCGCTTCCGGCCCTCTCAGCTTCCTCGTCTCTCCGGTCCCGGACACGAATTATTTCTTTCAGAGGATCCTGATGGAACTGCTCCGCATCAATCAGGTCTTTCTGTCCTCTGAGTATATCTCTCACCATCTGCCGGAAGACAGGTCTGCCATGCTGATCGTACGCATTTCTGCCGCCTTTGCCTGTCTCTGCTTTCTTCCCCAGTTCCTTGTTCTGGGCACGGACAGCGTCCCCATCCATGCAGCCGGTCCCTATGCCTGGCCCGGCCACCGTCTGCCCCTGGCAGGGCTCCTGGTCTTTCTGACCGCCGGCATCGCAGTTCTCTTCCGGAACCGGAAAAAGATGGCTTTCGGTTATTTCCGGGCCCTTCTGGTCTACTGCCTGGTACCTCTGAACACGATCCTGGTCCTCAGGGCAAGCGCCTTTACGGATCTGTCCTTCGGCTTCTCCTCCCTGACCCTGTTCGGGATCATCTTCGTGGAACAGCGCAGGATCCTGCTGGCAAGGGAAGAATGGCTGCTGGCGGAAAGGGATCGTCTTGCCAGAAAGACCGAAGAAATGTCCCAGATCGAGATCCAGCTGGTCCTTTCCCAGATTCAGCCGGAATTCCTTAAGGAAACCCTTACGACCATATCCGGTCTCTGCGATACCGATACGGAAGCCGCGCGGGCCGGGATCAGTGTCTTCGCCGACTATCTGCGGGGAAACATGCGGTCCCTGGACCGCTATGAGCCGGTCTTCTTCGAAGGCCACCTGCCCCATATCCGGAATTTCCTTTATCTGGAGAATCTGAAATTCGGCAATAAGCTGGAATCCCGCTTTGATTTTGAAACGGTGGACTTCTCCCTTCCCTCCCTCTGTATCCAGCCCCTCCTGGAAAACGCGGTCCGCTACGGGATCGCGCCAAAAGGACACGGGACCGTATATCTGAGGACCCGCAGGCAGGGAGACAGTATTCTGGTGGAAGTGGAAGATGACGGAGCGGGCTTTGCCTATGATCCGGAAAAGGACCTGAATGGAGCCTATCCCGGGATCCACGCAGTCCGCCGCCGGATCGCCAGACAGAGTCAGGGAACCCTTGAGATCCTGTCTTCTCCCGGCCGGGGCACCCTGGCCAGGATCCGGATCCCCGCATAAGAAAAGAACCCGGCCTGCCCGCCGGGTTCTTTTCTTATGCCCTCTGTTTCAGGAGCTTTCCGTCTTTACTGACAGCCGTATCCTCTCAGGGTTCCTTTTCAAACAGAGCGTCGATCTTTTCCGTATAGTAGGCATACGTACCTGCCTCCTGCACGAACCGTTCCATTCTTTCTTTCTGGATGGCAGCCTTGCCCTTCTCTCCCGCCTTTTCATAGGCATGGAAGAACATGGCCGCTTCATAGTACATGGCTACAGCCCGGCACTCCGGGATCTCTCCCTTATAGTCCTTCCCGGCCCCCGCGTCGTCCTGTGTCATTTCCAGGAGGCCTGCGAAGTCTTCGTTTCGAAGTCTCCGCAGATAGGAAGCCTCGTCGTAATAATCATACCCGTCCGAGGAAAGTCTGCTTCTGATCTGGGCTATGCCCCCGCCCACGGCGATCAGAAAGATCAGGATCAGAAATATGGAAAGAGCACTGTAGAGGACTCTCCCCACGGACAGGGGCGCTTTTCCGCTTCTGTTTTTATTCTTCATCGGTGCTCACCAGCCTTTCTTCCAGGATCTTCTGTATCCGGCTCTGGGACATATCCCCCAGACTCCCGGCCTCTTCCTCTGTCAGGCCCGCATAAGTCTTCAGCAGAAGAGCGGTCCTCTCCCGCATGTCCTCTATGAAGGCCATTTTGTCGGGCGACAGGTAAGTGTCCCTGTGGTAGCTGTAGTCATCCTCCACAGTCCAGAGCTTTGTTATATTTTCCGCCATGTAGGAGCAGGTCCTGCTCATGGATTCCTTCCTGAAACTGTAGGAGTCCCCCGCAATATACTTCTCCACATCCTGCAGGATCCACCGGTAGCGGCCCGCCGCGGAATGCACTGCGCTGTACTGGTCCAGGGCGGAATCGGAACGGATAGAATAAAGGCTGTTGGCACTGTAGTATGAGGAAAAGCTGCAGTAGTCTCCCTCCTCCAGGAGGGCCCGGATATTCTCCAGATGCTGATCCGCCTGGGACTCTACTCTCTTTACCTTTAAATCGTAGGCAATGTCGGAGGATACGCCCGCAAAGAAGACAGCGCCCGCATCCAGAAGGAGCAGGACCAGAATCAGGATCAGAGAGATGTTCCGGCCGGATCTTTTCCGGTTGGCGGTCACCACCTTTTCTTTTGTAACGGCAAATTCCTTCTCGAACCTGCGCATATCCTCCTGATGCTTTTCGGCAAAGGGATTGGGCGTCCCGCAGTAGGGGCATTTCAGGTCCTCAAGCCCCATGTTTCCTCCGCAGCTGTTACACTTCATGACTTATCCTCCAGATATTTTCTGCACTTTTCACGGCACTCGAACCAGTCGAAGTAACCGTACTCGTCCAGGCACGCCTGATACATCTCCTGCGCTTCCTCTCCGGTCATTCCTATGACCTCTGTCAGGAAGGTCCTTCCCTTCTCTCCCAGCTCCCGGACTTTGTCCCTGTCCTCCGGGGGAAGTTCCCCCGCATGCTCCGCCTGGTCCACAAGACGGAATGCATCCTGCATGGCCGTCCCCGCAATATCATCCGTCCATTCTTCCTTCAGAAGGTCCTCGGCGGCTTTCACCCCGTCCCGGTAAGTCCAGTAGGCCTGTATGTACTCATAGTGCTTCCAGTCATAGACAGCCTCGACCCCCTTTTCTTCCGAGTCCAGAAGCGAGATCACATATTCCAGGACCGCATCGTCATCACCGGCCGCGTACATGGCGTCCAGCTCTCCGAAATACTTCTTCTGAAATTCGATCAGGGCCCTTTCATCGCCGGCAGAGCGCATCCAGAACCTGTCCATGGCCATAAAGCCGGCTGCGACAAGTCCTATGATGAGGACCAGCACCAGTCCGGTCCTTATAAGGCGCCTGCCCTGCTTCCCCATCTCCTCCCTGTCAGACCTTTTTCCGTGGTCACTGAGGTCGTCCAGGTTCTCCTGCAGGTCTTCCAGCCGGTCCATGTAGGCTTCCTCGGCCCCCTCCGGATTGATGTGTCCGCAGTAGGGACAGGCTTTTTCATGGGCATCTATCTCGGCACCGCAGTTTTCGCAGATCATAGTCCTTCCTCCTTAAAGGTACGGAAGGCCCCTGCCGGTCACTCCAGCGGTCCCGATACTGTGCAGGCTTCTTCCAGAGGTTCTATGCAGGCGGCATAGAAATCCTCCGAGGAGGCAAAGCCCGTAACGGCATGCAGGCGGTCGATCCGTACATAGTCTCCCGTATCTATGAGCCCGAAGAGCCCGTGCAGGCTCGTGGGATACTCACAGCTTTCTTCATCCAGGCTCCAGGTCCCGTCGGGATACAGGATCAGATCCTGGCAGCTCACATAATAATAATAGTCCAGAGAGGTCTCTCTGTTGCTGTAGGAAACACGGAAAAGGGAGAAAATTTCATTGAAGAATTCTCCGTCCTCCCTCCTTCCGCTGACCAGCAGGGTCCCGGCCGGTGCCAGGTCCGTCAGGGTTTCGTCGGGCGCATAGCCCTCCGTTATCTTCTGCCGCACTTTGTCCATGGCAGAATCCCGGATCTCCCCGGTTATTTCCCCGGAAAGGCCGGAAAGATCCACGGCATAGGAAGGGAGACCTTCCACCCGGAAGGTCATCTCCGAAGAGTTCAGACGGTATCCCCATTTCCCGGCCAGGGTCCTTTCGTCCACGCCTTCAGCCAGAACCACCTGGATCCGCACCTCGTCCCCGTTGGAAAGGCCCCTGTCGGCAGAAGCCTCATAGGTCCAGGGAAGGGAATCGTCCCATTCCATGCGGAGGCTGCCATCCGGTCCTGTGCCGCCCGCTGTCACGGTCAGCATTTCGAAAGGGTCCACATCCGCGACCTCCTGAAGGCCGCTTACCGTGAACAGAAGGGGTTCCGACCGGAAGGCCAGGCCAAAGCCGCCCTGGTCCCCGGGTTCATAGGAAACGGTCAGGGTGATCGTATCTCCGTTGGAAAGGTCCTCTTCCCGGTCCAGCTCCCAGGAGATGGCTTCCATGATCTCTTCATAGTGCTCTGAGCCGCGGAAAGCCTCCAGACGGCTCTTCCCGTCTCCGGTCTCGATGGCCCCTTCCGAAAGCAGGCAGGCGGCGATGTCCGATTCCAGAGCCTCCCTGTCCACGCTTACCTCTGCCCGGCCGTATCCGTCATAACCCGAGGCGCTGACAACGGCGTAGCGGTTTAAGTCTATCTTTTCCGATCTGTTCATCTGCTGCCAGGCAAAGGCGCCTCCCAGGGCGCCCAGGAGCAGAAAAACAGCGGTAAGAAGGGGCATAAGACCTCTTCCGGCCCTGCCTTCCTTTTCGTTCCCCTCTCTATTTTCCGTCCCGTCTTCCCCGCTGTAAAGAGGCTCTTTTTCCGGAGCGCTTTCCTCCCCGGTGACCTCCGGAGCAGCGTCCTCATCATAATCATAAACATAGCCCTGTTCTGTGTAAACAGGTTCTCTCGTGTCTTTTTCCATGCGCACTTCCTGTTCTGCGGCCCGGAGCCGCCGGCGTACGGACAATGATCCAGAATTATCTTAGCTATTAAAAAGCCATAATGAATATAACTGTTATTGTTAATTTCACTAAACGTGGTAAACTAGAGAAGTAACTTTTGCGCTCTGTCGCAGGAAAGAGAGGATAAGTATATTATGAAAAAGACAGTCACTAAGAGAATTGCCCTGCTGCTTGCGGCTATCTGCTTCCTGGCCGCCCTGTGGATGACTCCCGGAACCGTTCAGGCAGCAAGCTCCAAGACAGTTTACTGGAATCCCAAGAGCCTGTTCGCCGGCACCTGGAAGCCCGATGATTCTGTCAACGAGTATTACGGTGTGATCTCTATCATGGGCTGCACCAGCAAGGACCAGATCAAGGATCTCAAGTGCAGCGACAAGAGCATCGCATCCGTGACGGCCCACGACGGCTTCATCATGGTCAAGTACGGCAACAAGTCCGGTACCGTGACCATCTCCTGCCGTGTCAGAAAGGTGGATCTGACCCACAAGTTCAAGGTCCGTAAATACACCAATCCCTTCTCCCGCTTTAAGCTGGCCGGCAAGGGCATGAAGAAGAATTTCGACACCAAAGTCCAGTACACCGTCAAGGACAAGTACTACCAGAACATTCTGAACCTCAAGGTAAAGGACGGATGGAAGATCCAGACGGTCGTCGTGGAAAACGGCAGTGCCAAGAAAAAAGAGTACAAAGTCAATGCAGGCACCTTCCGTCAGAGGGTGAATATGACCTCCAAAAAAGGAGCCACCATTACCGTCACCGTCAAAAACGCGGACAAGGGCATCGTCGAGACCATAAAGCTGATCAAAAAGGCTTCCTGATCCCGGCAATGCGGCGCTCTCCTGCCACAAAAAAAGGATTCCTTCTGGAATCCCGGATATTTCTTTAAATCGATTCCCTCCATGAATCGGTCAAATGTGAGAACAGGATCCAGTAAATCCGGACAATCCGAAAGAAACAGTGGTAAATAGCCTTGTTTGATTGCAGAATTATATATGGTTAAATTTTTCATAGGCAGTTAAATTTTACCATAAAAAGGCCATCTGGGGACGAACCCCGGATGGCCTTTTGCGTTAGACTGTTATTTCACAGCCCTTTTTTGTGCCGTCCCCGGGGAAAGGGATCTTTCTTACCGGTTGGCGTACATTTTTTCATAGTAGTCCTGGTATTCGCCCGAAATGATGGTCTCCCACCACTCTCTGTGGGTCAGATACCAGTCGATGGTCTTTTTAATGCCGTCCTCGAACTTTGTTTCCGGAAGCCACCCCAGCTCCCTGTGGATCTTGGCGGGATCAATGGCGTAGCGCATGTCGTGGCCCTTGCGGTCGGTCACGTAGGTGATCAGGCTCTCGCTCTTGCCCAGGGCCCTGCAGATCAGCTTCACGATGTCGATGTTGCGCATCTCGTTGTGACCGCCCACGTTGTATACTTCCCCGACCCTGCCCTTATGGATGATCAGGTCGATGGCCCTGCAGTGGTCCTCCACATAGAGCCAGTCTCGGACGTTGAGTCCCTCTCCGTAGACCGGCAGGGGCTTGTCGTTTAAGCAGTTTGCGATCATCAGAGGGATCAGCTTTTCCGGGAAATGGTAGGGCCCATAGTTGTTGGAGCAGCGGCTGATGGAGACCGGAAGGCCATAAGTCCTGTGGTAGGCCAAAACCAGCAGGTCCGCTGCCGCCTTGGAACTGGAGTAGGGGGAAGAGGTATGGATGGGGGTCTCCTCCGTAAAGAAGAGGTCGGGCCTGTCCAGAGGAAGGTCGCCGTAGACCTCGTCCGTGGAGACCTGGTGATATCTCTGAATGCCGTACCTGCGGCAGGCGTCCATCAGGGCCGCCGTGCCCATGATGTTGGTCTGCAGGAAAATGCCGGGATCCTCGATGGACCTGTCCACGTGGGACTCGGCCGCGAAGTTGACCACCATATCGGGATGCTCTTCCTCAAAGAGCCTGTCCAGGGCCTCTCTGTCACAGATGTCCGCCTTCACGAAACGGAAATGGGGATTGTCCATAACAGGCGCCAGGGTGGAAAGGTTGCCCGCGTAGGTCAGCTTGTCCAGACAGATGATCCTGTAGTCCGGATGGGCCTCCAGCATATGGAAAATAAAGTTGCTTCCGATAAATCCGGCACCGCCGGTCACAATAATAGTCATTTTTTCTCCTTATTTCCGAATGTCCGGTCTCCGGGCCTTCAGTCCCGGTCCAGATACTCCTTCAGGGCATTCAGCCTCTCTTCCATAGTTTTTCTTCCGATCCCGTAGACCCTTCTGAGCTCGGCGGGATCTTTTTCCACAGAACCTATATTCAGCGCCATGGGCGGACGGATGACGAAGATCTCTCCGGCCTCTTCCCGCCTGCGGATATAGGCAGTACGCTCGTTATAGTGGATGTGGCGTTCCTCAAGGTCCCTGATCAGGGCAGGATATTTCCGGAGAAGGATCCTGGCCGCCGGCAGGTAACCGGCCTTTTTCTTGACATAGTCCGCCGGCTGTGTCAGAAGGACCACGATCTTTTCGTATCCCTTGTGCTCGAAATAAGTCACGGGGATGGGATCCGAAGCTCCTCCGTCCAGGAAGAAGCGCCCGTCGATTTCCACCGGCCTCGCAAAGACCGGCATGGAAGCGGATGCCCTGACATATTCCATATCCCTGCGGGTAAAATGCGGAATGTAGTGGTAAAAAGGCTTTCCCGTTTCCGCGTCCGTGCACACGCAGTAGAATTTCATGGGATTCTGATTGAAGGTCTCCACATCGAAGGGATCCAGTTCGTAGGGTACTGTCTCATAGCAGAACTCGGCGCCGTAGAGATCGCCCGTGGTAAAAAGCGATCTCCAGCTGACATAGCGCCAGTCTCCGCAGTATTTCGTATTGTAGCGGACCGTTCTGCCGATCTGGCGGGACTTGATGTTGCAGCCGAAGGTGGCGCCGGCGGAAACGCCTATGGCGCCGTCAAAGGCCCGGTCCAGCCCCTCTTCCATGATCACATCCAGGACGCCGGCCGTGAACATGCCCCGCATGGCACCGCCTTCCATGACCAGTCCGGTTTTCTTTCTTTCTTCTGTCATGCCGGAAACTCCTCTTTCGCTGCCTTAAGCAGGACTGCTGCTAAAAAAGGCCTGTCTGTTCCAGATACGGAAGCACTGTATCCATCCCGTCTCCGAAGCAGACCCATACAAATCCCGCAAAAAGGACCAGGGCCAGCAGCACGATCAGCACTGCTCCCAGAGTGGACTCCCGCCGGGGCTTTTTTCTGACGGGGGCCGTCTCCTTCCTTTCCTCTTTCTGCTTCTGAAGGGCCATTTCCTGGCTTCGGCTTCCGGTATTGCGATTCATGGATCTTTTTTCCAGAGCCGCTCCCTGCATGTGGGGAAGCTTCTGTCCGCAGTAGCCGCAGAAGGCTTCCGGTTCTTTTCCGAGCCGGCTGCCGCAGTATGGACATCTCATCTGCCGTTCTCTCCTGTCATCTGTCTTCCGTATATATCATCAGTCATCATATCATTTTAAGGGGCAAGTGAAAAGACACAGGTTGACCTGTGCCCTTTCGGTTTCTAACGGATCAGACTCCCGTTCTTTCTGAACTTGTATTTCTTGCCGTTGATGGTCCTTTGTCCGGTCCACATTTTGCCGGTCTTTCTGCTGAAATAGTAGGTCTTGCCGCCGATCTTCTGCCAGCCTCTTCTGACATTTCCGTTCTTGCCCATGTAATATCTGTGGCCGTCCAGGTTCTGCCAGCCCTTGAGCATCCTGCCGGTGCTCTGGGTGAAGTAATACAGCCGGCCGCTGATCTCCTGCCAGCCCTTCAGGACTTTTCCGGCCTTATAGTAATACTTGTCGCTGCCGTTTGCCACCCAGCCATTCCTGGAGGCCACCGCCGAGGTATTGAAGACCAGGTTCCCGCTGTCATACCAGATGTCACAGTCCACACGGCCTTTAATGCCGTTCACGCTGCCGCGGCTGGAATGCTGCCAGAAGGTATACTGACCGTCAAAATCCGTCTTGTTGGTATAGTGCGCCAGCCAGACGATATATTGTTTGCTCAGAGTCCCGATGTCCATCCTGGTCTGGAGGTAGCTCTTGCTGCTGTATACGCCGCTCCTGAAGCCCTGCCTTTCCAGATAGCCGCAGAAGCTGCTGCAGATATCCGTCTCCTTGGCCTTGGAAAGCCTCGCATTGATCATGCGGCTCCTTGCAGTCGCCGATACGATCTCCACATCCATAAAGACAGGCAGATCCGGCTTTACGCCTGCTTTTCTGATCAGGTTTGCCGCATAGGAAGCCTCGGCCTCCGCTTCCGAAACGGAAATGGCCTGGGAAAAATAGTAGACTCCGACTTTAATGCCGGCGGCATGGGCCATTTTTATGTTTTTGTCAAACATGGGATCCGTATAGCGTCTTCCGTCTGCCATTCCGGTATAGCCGCAGCGGATAATGGCGAATTTAACCCCCGAGGACGCAACGGTCGCCCAGTTGACATTTCCCTGCCACTGGGACACATCTATGCCGATCCTGCAGGAAGCGTTCTTAAAACGGTTGTCATGAGAAAGGCCGCTCCCTCTGTAATCCGCTCCGTAGGCTTCGGCATCGGCCTCTGCGGTTTCCTCCCGGAAAGCTTCCGGATCCTCCTGGGCCCTGGCCGGCAGAGCCGGACACCAGAGCGCAGCACAGATGCAAAGGGCCGTCAAAACTGCAGCAATTTTTCTTAAAATACTAGGTCTGTCCATGCTATCCCTCAAAAACCCCTCAGGTCAGACGGCCCTGTTTGTCAAAAACATAGGTCTTTCCGCCCAGGACCTTTTTTCCGGTCAGGGCATGGCCGTTCTTACTGTTGAAATAATAACGATAATTGCCTACGGTCTGCCACCTGGTCTGCATGGCACCGTCCGCATCAAAGTAGTAGCGGTATTTCCCGATCTTCTTAAGACCCGTACGCATGACGCCGTCGCTGCCGAAATAATATCTGGCCTGGTCTATGGTCTGCCAGCCCGTACGCCTGACGCCGTTGGTTCCAAGATAATATCTGCTGCCGGAAACGGTCTGCCAGCCTGTCAGAAGGCTGTGGTCCTCTCCGAACAGATAAGTCTTTCCGGAAATGGTCTTCCAGCCCGTATACTGGTACATGGTACCGTCGGACCGGAAGCGGTATCTGGCATTGTCTGCTGTCTGCCAGCCCGTACGCCTGACGCCGTCGCTGCCGAAGAAGTAGATATTTGCTCCGACCGTCTTAAGGCCCGTCTCCATAATGCCGGTGTCCGGATCGAAATAGTAGGTCTTGTTTCCAATCTTTTTAAACCCAGACACCCTGACCGCCGTGGTCTTGTCAAAATAATAACGGTTCCCGTCCACGGTCCTCCAGCCTGTCATCCTTTTTCCGCTGACCTTGCTGAAGTAATACCAGCTGTTTCCGATCTTCTGCATGCCCAGGAGCTTCTGGCCGTCCTGGTCCAGATAAACGGTGTTCCCGTTCTCCTTCTGCCAGCCGTTCTTTACGCCCGCGTCCTTACAGCTGCTGTTGGCACTGAAGTCATCCGCGGCATACCAGATATTGCAGTCCACGCCGCCCGATATTCCGTTGACGGTCCCGGTGGAGCCGTGCTGCCAGAAGGTATAGTCGCCAGTATAGGTGGTCTTATTGGTGTAGTGGGCCAGCCAGATGATATAATCCCTGGCCAGTTCATCGGCGTTCATTCTGGTGTAGAGATAATTCATGCTGCTGTATACGCCGGCCCTGTAGCCCTTGGCCTCGATGGTCTCGCAGAAGGTCCTGCAGATGCTGGTCTCTGCCTCTTTGGAAAGCTTTGCGCTGATCATTCTGCTGTAGATGGAATTGGAAACGATCTCCACATCCATAAAGACCGGAAGATCCGGCTTCACCCCGGAGGACTGAATGATCCTGGCCGCGAACTCGGCCTCGTCCCTGGCTTCCTTCAGGCTGATGGCCTGAGAAAAGTAGTATACGCCCACCTTGATGCCGGCCGCTTTCGCGCCTTTGATATAGTCCAGGAATTTCACGTCCTGGTTTTTTTCTCCCTTGGCCAGGGTAGAGTAGCCGCAGCGGATGATGGCGAATTTGACGCCTGCCGCCTTGACCTTGTTCCAGTTGATGTTTCCCTGATAATAGGAAACGTCGATTCCGACGGTCATCTGCCTCTGGGCGAACCTGCTGTCATGGGACAGTCCCCTGGCGTTCAGAGGGCCTTCGTAGGCATCCGCCTCGCCGGCAGCCAGGGAGCCGTCTTCCGTTTCCGAAGGCTCTGCTGCCATCAGGCCGCCTGTGTAGTAAAGGGGATCCCCGGGATCATCCTTTTCCCCGGCCGCCGCACTGACCGGCAGGACCTGCAGAAGAGGCGCAGCCATCAGCATCAGGATGGCTGCGGTCAGCAGTATCGTTTTTCTGGCCCGAAATAATTTCATACTCATACCTTTCTCTGTTCCGGTGTCATTCGGCCTCATCGGCCGGTGCTTCCTGCGCGTTGAAACTGTCAGTTCCGTCCTCCGGCTCCGGGGTCTCTTCTGTCTCCGGAGTCTCTTCCGGCTCCGGAGTCTCTTCCGGCTCCGTTTCGTTTTCGGGTCCGGACACACCGGGATCTTCGCTTTCCTCTGCCGGGAGAGTCTGCATAATGCCGTCCTCATCAAAGAGGAAGGATTCCCCGTCTATGGTCTGAAGACCTGTCAGGGCCCTGCCGGAATCCGGATCGAAATAGCGGACTTCTCCGCCGATCTCCTTCCAGCCGGTCTCCATTGTGCCTTCTTTGTCAAAGAAGTAAAGCGCTCCGTCTATGGTCTGAAGACCTGTCAGAGCCTTTCCGCTTCCGGCATCCACATAGCGGGTCTTTCCGTCTTTCTTCTGCCAGCCGCTGACCAGCTTTCCGTCGCTTCCGAACCGCATGGACTGTCCGTCCACCTTCTGCAGGCCCGTCTGCATGACGCCGGACCCGTTAAAGCAGTATACCGCTCCGTCTATGGTCTGAAGACCCGTCAGAGCCCTTCCGGTTTCCGCGTCGAAACAGTACTTCTTCTTGCTGACTGTCCTCCAGCCGGACTGCATGACGCCGCTGGAGTTCATGTAGTAGGTTTCGCCGTTTACGGTATGAAGGCCCGTCAGCATAACGCCCGAGGCGGAGAAGCAGTAGCCGTCTTTGCCGATGCGCTGCGCCCCTGTCAGGGCCTTTCCGGTTTCTGCGTCGAAATAATATTTTTTCTTGCTGACCGTTCTCCAGCCGGACTGCATGACGCCGCTGGAGTTCATGTAGTAGGTCCCGCCGTTTACCGTCTGCAGGCCTGTCAGCATAACGCCCGCAGAGGAGAAGCAGTAGCCGTCTTTGCCGATGCGCTGCACCCCTGTCAGGGCCCTTCCGGTTTCGGGATCGAAGTAGTATTTCTTCTTGCTTACGGTCTGCCAGAGCGTCTTCATATGGCCGTTCTTGTCAAAATAGTAGCGGTATCCGTCTGCCGTCTGAAGGCCGGTCTGCATGACGCCGGAGGAGGAGAAGAAATAGGTCTGGCCGTCCAGGATCTGCAGCCCTGTCAGCGCGTGTCCGGACTCGGGCTCAAAATAGTACCTTTTCTTATCCACTGTCTGCCAGAGGGTCTGCATGACGCCGCTGCCGTTAAAGTAGCAGCGTCCGCCGTTCACTGTCTGAAGGCCCGTCATTCTGACGCCCTTTGCGTCAAAGAGATAGCGTTTGCCGTCTATGGTCTGAAGACCCGTCTGCATGACGCCGCTCTCGGGATCGAAATAATAATGTTTTTTGCTGATGTTCTGGAAGCCGGTCTGCATGACGCCGGAGGAATTAAAGTAATAGCGTTCCCCGCCGATCGTCTGCCAGCCTGTCTGCACGATCCCCGAAGCATTGCAGTAATAGCGCCTGCCGCCGTCTGTCTGCCAGCCTGTCTGCATGGCGCCGCTCTCAGGATCGAAGAAGTATCTTTTCTTGCTGACGGTCACGGCACCGGTCTGCATCACGCCGTCCGAACCGAAATAATAACGGCTGCCGTCTATGGTCTGAAGGCCCGTCTGCACGATGCCGGAGGCATTGCAGTAGTAGCGTCTGTCACCGTCTGTCTGCCAGCCCGTCTGCATGACGCCGCTCTCGGGATCGAAGAAGTATCTTTTCTTGCTGACGGTCACGGCGCCGGTCTGCATCACGCCGGAGGAATTGAAATAGTAGCGGCTGCCGTCTATGGTCTGGAGGCCCGTCTGCATGACGCCTTCGTCGTTCATGTAGTAGGTCCTGCCGCCCACCTGCTGCCAGCCGGTCACGGACCGCCAGTTCTCGGGGCTGAAATAGTATGTCTTCTTGCCCGCCGTCACAAAGCCGGATACTGCTTCGCCGGTCTTGGGACTGAAGTAATAGATGTTCCTGCCGAAGCTCTTCAGGCCGGTCTGCATCACACCGCTGTTGTTGAAATAGTATTTTTTGCCGCCGATCTCCTGCACGCTCGTCAGGGCGGCAAAGGTTTCGGGGTCGAAATAATAGGTCTTTTTGCTGACGGTACGGAAGCCTGTCAGAGGCCTGTTTTTGCTGCTCAGGTAATACAGATTTCCGTCCGCCGTCTGAAGCCCGGTCACGGATCTGCCGCTGCTGTTGAAATAATAGTAGAGATCTCCGATGACGCGCATCTGATCGCATACCACAGCGCCGCCGCTCTCAAACAGATAGGTGCCCTTATCAATGGTCTTAAGGCCGGCCTGGGTCGTCAGGACGCCCTTGGAGGTGCTGTAGTACAGTATTCCCCCGCTTTTATGGAATCCCGTATACATGACGCCCGCATCATTGAAATGATAGTAGTAGCCGCTGATCTTACGGATCCCGCTGACCGCGGTCAGGGTCTCGGGGTCAAAATAATAGGTCTTCTTGCTGACAGTCTTCCAGCCGCTCTGGGCTTTTCCGCCTGTGGAAAAATAGTAGGTGCCGTCCTGGAGCGTCTGCAGGCCCGTGCGCATGACGCCGCTGGAATTGAAGGAATAGAGTTCTCCGCCGATCGTCTGCATGCCGGTCAGAGCCTCGCAGGTCCCGGGATTGAAGTAATAGGTCTTGCCCGATACTTTCTGGAAGCCGGTCTGCAGAACATTCTTTTTGTTCATGTAATAGCGGGCGCCGTTTACGGTCTTGAGGCCGGATCCGGTCAGACGCAGGCCTTTGGCGTCAAACAGACACATCACGCCGTCGGCGTCAAAAGCCCCGTTCTCGGCCCTGGAGCCGTCCACGGTAAAGTAGTACTTCTTTCCCGAAACCTTTTTCCATCCGGTAACAGCCTGGCCGTTTTCGAAGTAATAGGTCCTGCCGGCGATGACGACCAGTCCGTCCTCCCTGCAGAAGGCCTCCCCGTCTGCGTTAAAGTCATAGCTTATGCCGCCGATCACTTTTGTGCAGTCCGTCAGCGCTCTTCCTTTGCTGTCAAAGTAGAAGCGGCTGCCGTCCACCACCTGCCAGCCCTTCTTCATAAGGCCGTCGCTGTCAAAGAAATACTTTCTGCCGTCGATGACCTGCAGTCCGGTGCATACTCTGCCGTCTTCCCCGCAGAAGACCTGTCCCAGATCTGTGGTGATCCAGCCGGTCTGCATCGTGCCGTCTTCGCCCATATACATGCGGTCGGTCCCCACGGTGACAAAGCCCTTCTGCATGAACCCGTCATTGCCGAAGCAGTATGTCCGGCCGTCGATGGTCTGAAGGCCCCTGGCGACCCTGCCGTTCTCTCCGCAGTAAAAAGTACCGCCGGCGGCTGTGATCCAGCCGGTCTGCATGGCCCCGTCTTCGTCCATGTAGTAGAGATGGGAACCGACCTTTACGAAACCGGTCTGCATGATTCCCGATGCATTGAAATAATAGCGGCCGTCCCCGATGGTGACCCAGCCGGTCTGCATATCTCCCTGGCTGTCAAACCAGTATCTGCAGCCGTTAATGGTATGAAGCCCGGTCAGCATGACGCCCGGCCTCTTCTCGTTGTTGCTGAAGTAGCAGATCCTGCCGTCCAGGAACTGCCAGGAATTCTGCCGAATGCCGTCCGCGAAATAATAGGTATTGCCGTCGATGACCTGCAGGCCGTCCAGCATACGCCCTTCTTCGTCAAAGTAATAAACGCTGCCGCTGATGGTGCGCCAGCCCCTGACCATACGGCCGTTGGTACGGAAGTAGTAGGTATTGCCGTCAATGGTCTGCAGGCCGGTCAGGCGGACCCCGTCCTCATTGAAAAAGTAGGTATAAGAGCCGATGTCCTGGAAGCCGGTCAGGCGCTCGCCGTTTCTGTAATAGCAGCGGGAGCCGGTTTCCGGATCGTCGTACCAGCCTTTCTGTACGCTCCCGGTGTCATAATCGTCGAAGATAACGGATATATTGACGCTGCTGCCGGAAGGGATCTCGGGCATGGTGAAGGTAAGATCGCCGCCTATGTCCACATAGACCGTCTCCTGGGTTTCGCTGTCCACATAGGAGACTCTGACCTCGGAAAGCGAAATGCCTTCCTCGGGCCGGGCCTGCACGGAAACTCTGCTGCCGGTCACGGCCGTGCCGGGGATCCTGGAAAGATCGTCGGAGAAGGAAGCCTCTCCCCCGCCGTAGACTTTTATTTTCACGTCTCTGGCCATCTTGATCAGAGCCGGTTCATAGTTCCTGGACTCCGTGTTTCTGGTCAGTGCCGTCGTAGGCCTGTAATAGGCCATGTACTCCAATTCATCGGCCTTGTTTTTATAGCGCAGCGTATTGTAATAGCGCGTCCTGACCTCGGTGCCCCGCTTGTCGTAGGGAGAATCATCCTTGTCCTCGCTGGTGCCGCTGGCGGCGACTGTCCTGAAATAAGGGCCGCCGGCGTCAACGCCGGTCTCATAGACCACCTCCACGTGCTTTCTGGGCGCGCCGGTCTCGGTGTAGACGCCGTCGTCCTCGTCATCCATTACGGAAATATCATTGTCAAAGATCCAGAGGATGTCACCCACCTGCAGCTCCGAAAGGCTCGTCTTATCTGTAATGGGATGTTCCTCAAAGCCCCATTTTTTAAGGAGCTGCCGGCTGTACATGGTCTCCGCGCCCACGCTGGTCCTGACATTGCCGATCTTTTCGGTGGCGGAATTGATGGAATCGTCTTCGTTGACGGATATATAATCCGGGACATTATAGCCGGTGCAGTAAAGGGCATAGTAAATAAAGGTGGAACACACCACGTTCAGTTCGCGGTTGTTTCCCTCCTTGTAGGAACCGTAGCCATGGATATCGTCCTGGGCAAAATCCAGCATCCAGGCGATATAGGGATATTCCTGAAAGCGGTCCATGTATGCGTCGCCGTACCGGTAGCGCAGGTGCACCGTATCATACTCGATCCTGTCCAGGTCAACCAGTTCTCCCTCCAGATTGTATGCCATGCTCTTGGCGTCGGCATCCAGGTGCCATGTCCCCGATACCGAGATAAGAACTGCAGCCAGGAACAGGCTTATAAAAGACAGCTGTCCCCTTCTTCTCATTTTTTCATTTTCCTTCCCGAAATAAAAAGGTGTATATTGATACTGTATGACTGAAATGATTTTTGTGTCAGATATGTCCGATGTTCATGTCCGGACCGCAGAATATTTGCGGCTTCCTATTATTAATGATATCATAAGAAAGTACAGTGTCACAAGCGCACTTGTCACAAATTTGTAACAAAAACGTCACCGATTCGAAAAGGTTTTGCCAAATGAAGAAATTCCGTTCCGTAATTCTGTTTCTTTTGACCGGACTTCTCCTTACCTCCTGCCTCCGGCAGAGCGTTCCTCCTCTTACGGAAGAGCCCTCAGAGGCGTCTGAAGCGGCAGCTCCGGAGCAGTCTCCCGAAGCCGGCTCTCCATCCGCAGAAGAAGCCGCCCCCGAAGAGACCGGAGAAGCTCCCCGGGAAGAGATGCCTGCATGGGCCGGCATGACCTTCCTTCTGGGAGAAGCGTCACTGACCCTTCCCTTTTCCTTTGCCGGAATCGGGGACGAATGGCAGGTCGATCCCGAAAACAGTATCCTTCCCTCAGATACGGCCCTTTCTCCCGGTGAACGGACGATGGACAATGTCCCGCTTATCAGCGAATCATGGGGCGAAATGCTTGTCACGGCAGGCTTTGTTAATCTTTCCGACAAGGACCTTCCCCTGGAGGAATGCTCCGTCTGGAGCATCACCATGGATGCCACATGGGCCGGGGAAGAGGAGCGCCCTTCTCTCTCCCTGCCCGGGGATCTGACCTGGGGAGCCGGCGCCGAAGACATAAAAAATGCCCTGGGCGAGCCCTCCGTAGAGCCCTTTTACTCGGAATCCATGTTCTACTCCTCCTACACCTATGACTGGAAATTCGTCAGAGACATGGAACTGGTCGTTTACGACGAAGAGGGCCTGACCATGTTCACCCTCAGCTCCCTCGACGTTCCGCAGTAAACGGTCTGAACTTTCCGGGCCGGATACACACTTCCCGATAAGTGTGTATCCGGCTTTTGTGCATTCTGTCCTGTTTTTTTGTGTTTTCTCGCTGATTATTGTCAAAATAGAGATATTGTGTATTGAAATAAATACATTCTTGTGCTAATGTATAAATGAACATAATAATCGGGCCTTGAGAGAAGAGAACGTGGCATGTAAGGGGAATGCGATTTCCCTTCTATACTGCATGTTCTTTTTTGTTTGCCAAAAATTTGTCATGCGCAGGAAACGAGGTGTGAATGAGCAGAGAATTTTTAGACAAGATCGAGGCTTCTCCCATTATCGCAGCGGTCAAGGACGACAGTGGGCTGGACAAATGCCTTACCAGCGATATCGATATCGTATTTGTCCTGTACGGGGATCTGTGTACGATCCCGGACATAGTAAAAAAGATCAAAAATGCCGGAAGATGCGCGCTGGTCCACATGGACCTGGTAGGCGGACTGGCCTCCAAGGATGTTTCCCTGGATTATATCCGGCAGTTCACGGAAGCGGACGGGATCATCACCACCAAGTCCAATCTGATCCCCCACGCCAAGAGCCTCGGCCTTTACACGGTCCTCCGCTACTTTGTGCTGGACAGCATGGCTCTTGAATCCGTGGAAAAGAATTCCAGGCACGGTGTGGTCCAGCCGGACGTGATCGAGATCCTGCCCGGTATCCTTCCTCCCAAGATGATCCGGGAATTCAACCAGATCAGCCGGGTCCCCGTCATCTGCGGGGGACTGATCAGAGACAGGGAAGATGTTATGAACGCGCTGTCGGGAGGAGCGGCCGCCATTTCGACAACGAACCAGGATGTATGGTTCCTTTAAAAGGGAGTAACTGCCGTGGGGGCGGTTCTTCATAAATCCACAGACGGGAATGGGGTCCCGTAGAGAAAAGGAGGTATTTTTTATGGCAAAATACGTAATGGCTCTGGATGCAGGCACGACCAGCAACAGGTGTATCCTGTTCAATGAGAAGGGCGAGATCTGCAGCATGGCTCAGAAGGAATTCACACAGTATTATCCTCAGCCCGGCTGGGTAGAGCATGATGCAAGCGAGATCTGGCAGACACAGCTTTCCGTAGCACGTCAGGCAATGCAGAAGGTAGGCGCAACCTACAAGGATATCGCCGCCATCGGCATTACCAACCAGCGTGAAACTGTTATCGTATGGGACAGAAAGACAGGCCAGCCTGTTTATCACGCAATCGTATGGCAGTGCCGCAGAACCGCGGACATGAAGGACGAGCTGCTTGCAAAGTATCCTGACATTGCCGACAGCGCATATCATAAGACCGGTCTGGTATTTGACCCTTATTTCTCCGGCACAAAGCTCCGCTGGATCCTCAACAACGTAGAAGGCCTTCGTGAGAGAGCAGAAGCAGGCGAGCTCTGCTTCGGTACCGTAGACAGCTGGCTGATCTTCAAGCTGACCAAGGGCAAAGTACACGCCACCGACTTCTCCAACGCATCCAGAACTCTGCTGTTCAACATCAACACTCTGGAATGGGACGACGAGCTCTGCGAGAGACTGGAAGTTCCCAAGTGCATGCTTCCCGATGCAAGACCTTCCAGCGGTGACTTCGGCGAGTCCGATCCCGAGTTCTTCGGCGGCCCCATCAAGATCACCGGCGTCGCAGGCGACCAGCAGGCTGCTCTGTTCGGACAGACCTGCTTCACACCCGGCGAAGCAAAGAACACCTACGGCACAGGCTGCTTCCTGCTGATGAACATCGGCGACAAGCCCATGTATCCCAACAACGGCCTGCTGACCACCATCGCATGGGGCCTGGACGGCAAGGTCGAATATGCGCTCGAAGGTTCCGTATTCGTAGCCGGCGCCGCCATCCAGTGGCTGCGTGACGAAGTCAAGTTGGTTGACCAGTCTCCCGATTCCGAATATTTCGCCACCAGAGTCAAAGACACCAACGGCTGCTATGTGGTTCCCGCCTTCACCGGTCTGGGCGCTCCCTACTGGGATCCTTACGCACGCGGCGCCATCGTAGGCCTGACCCGCGGTGTCAACAAGTATCACATCATCCGTGCGACTCTGGAGTCCCTGGCATTCCAGTCCGGCGACGTTCTGAAGGCTATGGAAGAAGGTTCCGGCGTTACCCTCAGCGCTCTGAAGGTAGACGGCGGTGCCTGCAAGAACAACTTCCTGATGCAGTTCCAGTCCGACCTGATCGACAGGGAAGTCGACCGTCCCGCATGCGTAGAGACCACCGCTATGGGCGCCTCCTATCTGGCAGGCCTGGCAGTAGGCTTCTGGGCAAGCAAGGAAGACGTTATCAAGAACTGGACTCTGGACAAGGTCTTCAAGCCCGAGATGGACGAAGAGACCAGAGCAAAAGAGCTCAAGTACTGGAAGCAGGCCGTCAACGCCACACTCGGCTGGGCAAAATAAGGACTGCCTGAAAGTCATATAACTGAATATAGTGAATCATCCGGGCGGCGGCAGCAGCCCCCGCCCGGACCGTAAATAAAAAACTGAAGGTACCCGTAATTCAGGTCCCTTCGCCAGTTTCATTACCAAGGGGGTATAAAAATGCAGGCTTATTTAGCAGAATTCATCGGAACAGCAATGCTGGTTCTTCTGGGCGACGGCGTATGCTGCAACGTCAGCCTTAACAAATCCGGCATGAAGGGCGGCTCCTCCGTGCACATCCTCATCGGCTGGGGCATGGCAGTTATGGTTCCCGCTTTCTCCTTCGGCGCTATGTCCGGAGCACACTTCAATCCCGCAGTTACCATCGGCGCTGCAATGCGCGGCGGCATGTCCTGGGGACAGGTTCCCGGCTATATCATC
Source organism: uncultured Lachnospiraceae bacterium (assembly GCA_946614165.1). Classification (GTDB taxonomy): domain Bacteria; phylum Bacillota; class Clostridia; order Lachnospirales; family Lachnospiraceae; genus CAG-791. The sequence goes on along the minus strand of CAMOGQ010000018.1, from coordinate 8,817 downwards.
GCTCAGATGCTGGGCGGCTTTGTCGGCGCAGCCATCCTGATCTTCCTCTATGGCGATCACATCAAGGCTACCGATGACGATGCAACCATCCGCGGCTGCTTCTGCACAGGCCCTTCCATCCGCAACACCGTTCTGAACTTTGCTTCCGAATTCGTAGCAACCTTCGTACTGGTCTTCACCCTGGCTTCCATCCCCGGCGAGGCCGGCGCCAGCGGCGCAAGCTGGATCCTTGTTTACGGCGTCATCGTAGCATGCGGCGCTTCCTTCGGCGGCCTGACTGGCTATGCAATGAACGCAGCAAGAGATGCTGCTCCCCGTTTCGCATATCAGGTACTGGCTCCCGACAAGGGCAAGAAGGATCCCGACTGGGCATACGGCTGGATCCCTGTAGTCGCTCCCATCTGCGGCTCTGTCGTAGCTTCCCTGCTCTTCATGGCTCTTCACTGATGAAAGCAGAGATCTGACGGATCTGCCTTATACAATTTTATCTGAGTTAGGCTAAAGACAGGAGAGGCGGCGGATATGTAAGATGTCCTCCGCCTCTTTTATACAGATTTTCCCGTTTTTTGACAGACGTTAAATCAAAAAAGATGAACGATGCATATCCTGAAAGGAGATGAGTACGTGATTTACGATGTAATTATCATAGGCGCAGGTGTTACAGGCGCGGCCGTGGCCAGAGAGCTTTCCCGCTATAACCTGAATGCCTGTGTCCTTGAAAAAGAAGAAGATGTCTGCTGCGGCACCTCCAAGGCCAACAGCGCCATCGTACATGCAGGCTTCGATGCCGCAGAGGGCTCTCTGATGGCAAAGATGAATGTAAGGGGCAACGAGATGATGGGCGACCTGGCAAGGGATCTGGATATTCCCTTCAAGAGAAACGGCGCCATGGTGGTATGCATCCACGAGTCCGAGATCGGCGGCCTGAAGACCCTGTATGACAGGGGTATTGCCAACGGTGTCAAGGAACTCCGCCTCTTAAACAGAGAGGAATGCCTGGAGCTGGAGCCCAATCTTTCCGACAAGGTGGCCGGCGCCCTCTACGCTCCCACCAGCGGCATTATCTGTCCCTTCATGCTCAACATCGCCATGGCAGAAAACGCCAACGTAAACGGCGTGGATTTCTTCTTCAACACCAGAGTGGAAGCCTTCCGCTATGAGGACGAGATCTGGAAGATCCGCACAAACAACGGCGAATATAAGACCCGCTATGTCATCAATGCGGCCGGCGTCTATGCCGACGTCCTCCACAACATGGTCAGCGAAAAGAAGATCCACATCACCCCCAGGCGCGGCGACTACTGCCTGCTGGACAAGGAAGTGGGCGGACATGTATCCTGCACCATCTTCCCTCAGCCTACCAAGCTGGGCAAGGGCGTTCTGGTATCTCCCACCATCCACGGCAACCTGATCGTCGGTCCTACGGCTGTGGATATTGAAAACAGAGAAGGCAACAACACAACCGCCGCAGGCATTGCAGACCTGATCGCCAAGGCCGGCGACCATGTCCGCGACCTGCCCATCCGCAAGGTCATTACCTCCTTCGCAGGCCTCCGCGCCCACGAGGATCACCATGAATTTATCATCGGAGAAGTGGAGGACGCTCCTCACTTTATCGACTGTGCCGGCATCGAATCTCCCGGCCTGACTTCTTCTCCTGCCATCGGCGAATATGTCGGTGCCATGATGAAGGAAAAGATGGGCCTGACCGAGAAGGAAGGCTGGATCGGCACCAGAAAGGGCATCCGCTCCCCTGAAGGCCTGTCCGTGGAAGAGCGCAACGAAATGATCAGAGAAAATCCCGCATACGGTCAGATCATCTGCCGCTGCGAGTCCGTAACAGAAGGCGAGATCCTGGATGCCATCCACAGGCCTCTGGGCGCCCGTTCCCTGGACGGCGTCAAGCGCCGCACCAGAGCCGGCATGGGAAGATGCCAGGCCGGATTCTGCTCACCCCGTGTCATGGAGATCCTGCACCGCGAACTGGGCCTTTCCTATGAGGAACTCACCAAGTCCGGCGGCAGATCCAACCTGGTCATCGGCAGGACCAAGGATGCCTCGGCCAATGCAAAGGAGGTGGAATGATGACTAATTATGATATCGTGATCGTCGGCGGCGGTCCCGCCGGCCTGGCGGCAGCTGTTTCCGCAAAAAAGAGCGGTATTGATTCTATCCTGATCCTGGAGCGCGACAATGAGCTCGGCGGCATCCTGAATCAGTGCATCCATAACGGTTTCGGTCTGCATACCTTCAAGGAAGAGCTGACCGGTCCCGAGTATGCCTCCCGTTTCATCGACCAGGTCCTGGAGCTGGGCATTGAATACAAGCTCCATACCATGGTCATGGACATCTCCCATGACAAGGTGGTCACCGCCATGAACCGGACCGACGGCATGTTCCAGATCCAGGCAGGCGCTGTGATCCTGGCCATGGGCTGCAGAGAGCGTCCCAGAGGCGCCCTGAACATTCCCGGCTACCGTCCTGCCGGCATCTATTCCGCAGGTACGGCCCAGCGTCTGGTCAACATCGAAGGCTATATGCCCGGCCGTGAAGTCGTGATCCTGGGCTCCGGCGACATCGGTCTGATCATGGCAAGACGTATGACCCTGGAAGGAGCCAAAGTCAAGGTCGTGGCCGAGCTGATGCCCTATTCCGGCGGTCTGAAGAGAAACATCGTCCAGTGTCTGGATGACTTCGGCATTCCGCTGAAGCTCTCCCACACAGTCGTGGATATCGAAGGCAAGGAACGCGTCAAGGCCGTTACCATTGCCGAAGTGGATTCCCATAACAAGCCCATCCCCGGCACGGAAGAGCGCTATGAATGCGACACCCTTCTTCTCTCCTGCGGTCTGATCCCCGAGAACGAGCTGTCCCGCAGCGCCGGTGTGGAAATGAGCCCCATCACCAGCGGCCCCGTGGTCAACGAGTCCCTGGAGACCAACATCCCCGGCGTCTTCGCCGCAGGCAATGTCCTTCATGTACATGACCTGGTGGACTACGTTTCCGAGGAAGCCACCAGAGCGGGTGCAAACGCCGCCAAGTATATCAAGGCCGGCTGCAAGTCTCCCGAAGCGGATAAGATCATCAATATCGCCGCTGTTCAGGGCGCCCGCTACACGGTTCCTTCCACCATCAACGTTGCCAATATGGATGATCTTCTGACAGTACGCTTCCGTGTGGGCGCCGTCTTCAAGAACAGCTTCGTCAGCGTCTATTATGACGACCAGAGAGTCCAGCACCAGAAGAAACGGATCATGGCCCCCGGTGAGATGGAACAGATCATTCTTCAGAAGAAGAAACTGGCCGAATATCCTGATCTGAAGACCATTACCATCAAAATCGAGCAGGAATAAGAAAGGGGTACGAAAATGGAAAAAAGAGATTTAACCTGTATCGGCTGCCCCATGGGCTGCCAGATCACGGTGGAACTGGAAAAGAAAGACAGCGGAGAGATTGAGATCCTCAGCGTAAAGGGCAATACCTGCGCCATCGGTGACAGATACGCCAGGAACGAAGTAACACATCCCGAGCGTACCGTCACATCCACCGTTGTCGTCTCCGGCGGCAAGCTGCACAGGGCTTCCGTCAAGACCGCTGCCAACATCCCCAAGGATAAGATCTTCGCCTGCATGGACGCCATTGACAAAGTCGCCATCAAGGCGCCTGTATCCATCGGCGATGTGGTCATCGAGGATGTCTGCGGCACCGGCGTTAATGTAGTAGCGACCAGGAACGTTCCCGTTGCCTGATCCGCATAAATGCACTGCTTTCTGATTTTTCAGAGCAGAATTTCTTCTTAAAACAGTCCGGAAGGCTGCCGGGGGGCAGCTTTCCGGACAAGGCCTGCTCCGGAGGGGGTCCGGAAAGGGCATGAAAGAAAAAGAGCCGTACGCTCCCAAAACGGGGCGCACGGCTCTTTCATTTTTCGCAAAGTGTCTTTTACAGGTCTTCCAGATGATCCTCCAGCCACCGCAGCAGGTCCTGATCCACTGTGTCATGACCCACTTCGTTCAGGACCTCGTGGCGAAGGCCCGGATAGAGCTTCATGGATACGTTGGTGATCCCGTTCTTCAGGTACTGGTCATAGACTCTGCGGACACCTTTCCCGTAGTCACCCACCGGGTCCTCTTCTCCCGAGACCATGAAAATGGGAAGGTCGAAGGGGATCATCTGAATATTGGCGGGTCTGGACGCCGCTTCGATGGACCTGAACAGGTTGTAATAGCCGTTGACCGTAAAGCGGAAGGTGTTCCATGGATGGGCCGCAAAGGCGTCCACCACGGCTTCGTCATGGCTGAGCCAGTCATAGGATGTCCTGGGATTTTTGATCCTGCGGTTGTTCGAACCCAGGGCAATGTCGAACAGGACAGTGCTTCTGTAGCGCCAGCCCTTTACCCCTGCGATCCGTCTGCACAGCTCCTCTCCCGTCTTGACGGCAGCCATGGACTGATAGCCCGTTCCCAGGAGAATGGCGCCGGTCAGCTCATTGCCGAAACGGGTGATATACTGCCTGGTCAGGAAGGAGCCCATGCTGTGGCCCAGGATAAAATAGGGCACTCCGGGGAACTTTTCCCTGGTATGCCTGTGGAGCTTTCGAATGTCTCCGATCAGACAGGCGTTGCCGTCCGGCTCCGCAAAGAAACCATGGTCTTCATCGGTGCATACGGATGCCCCGTGGCCCAGATGGTCGTTGCCGATGACCAGATAGCCCTGGTCATTGAGGAATCTGGCAAATCTGTCATAGCGTCCTATGAATTCCACTATGCCGTGCACGATCTGAACGATGCCCCGGATCTCGCTTCTTTTTGTATGGTCCGGGATCCAGACCATTCCGTGGATCCGTGTCTTTCCGTCACTGGATTTGTAGGTAAAGTTCTTTCTCATTGCTTTTCTCCCTGGCAGATGTCTTTAAGGCTGTGCGGGTGCTGCTGTCTGTTCCTGGACTGCTTCAGGAGTCTGGGCTGCTTCAGGAGCCGGTGCGCCTTCGGGAGTCTGGACTGCTTCAGGGGCCGGTGCGCCTTCGGGAGCCTGCCCGCCATCAGGGGTCTGTTCCCCTTCCTGGGTCTGGGCCTCTTCCAGAGCCTGGGCATCTTCCTTTGCCTGCACCTCCTCCAGAGCCTTCAGAGCGTCCTTGACCTCGAAGCCGTTGGGCAGAAGCTGCCAGAGCCTTCCGTCGCTTTCCAGAACATAGTTCTGTCCTTCTATATTGATGATGGAAGCGGTCTCGAAAGTGAAGGCGCAGCTCCTTCCGTCCTGCAGTTCAAAATCCAGTTTGCAGCGGGTCCGGTTGTCCTGTACGCCCAGCTGTCCGACCACGATCATGTTGGTCATGGTATGATAGATCCTGCGGATCAGATCCTTGTCTTCCAGAACAGTGGTATAATCGTCCAGCAGTACTTCCTGCCAGGAATAGTCCTCGTCATACTTCAGCGCATAATACCTGACCGTCAGCTTTCCGGGTATATTGCCGTCTGCCATGTCTTTCACCAGCTGCTGCTGTGCGGAGCGGTTGTCAAATATAAACAGGAACCAGCCTACATTACTCTGCTGGCCGTCAGATACCCTGTCTTCCGACGATCCCCTTTCTCTGCAGGAGCACAGACAGCATGCCAGAAGCAGGCAGATCAGAATCATTTTGATCTTCTGCATAGCTTTTACCTCCGTTTCCCATTATTATAAACAATCCTTTCATAAAACTCCACCTCTTCTTGCACATCACGGCGGCTGGCAGGATGCGGCAGGATGACGTTCTGTGTCGAATATCTCCTGGGATGATCCGGTAAGTGCGGCCATGAAAGCAGTAAAAAAGGAACAGATTTCTCTGCTCCTTTTTACTCCTCTTCCGGGGGCCGGATCGTCATGGAAGACGGGCTTCCGGTAACCACGAAAGACAATCGTTCCTGCCACGGCTTCGGCACCAGATCCATCCAGCGGATCACGGAAAAATATCAGGGCCTCATGTCTATTCATACAGACGGGGATATCTTTTATCTGGATATTGTGATTCCCATGCCATCAGGTTCCTGACAGGATCTGCCTGCTGCCTTTTTACTTTCAGTATTTTTACACACAGAGAAAGCCCTCTGCCGTTTCGGGCAGAGGGCTTTCTCTGTATTCTTTATACCGCAGGCCGCAGGATCTCTGCGGCTCATATGCGGATCACTCTTCTGTTATTCGATGGCGATGAAGTGGTTCTCTTCTACCTTCTGCTGCTGCTCCTTCTTGGGAAGGCAGATGTTCAGGACGCCGTCTTCGAACTTCGCCTTGATGTCTTCCTGCTTCATATCCTCGCCTACGAAGTAGCTTCTGGACATGCTGCCGGAATAACGCTCCTTGCGGAGGTACTTGCCGGTCTTCTTGTCCTTCTCATTCTCTTCCAGGCCCTTGGCTGCGGATACGGTCAGGTAACCGTCCTTGAGCTCCACTTTGATCTCGTCTTTCTTGAAGCCGGGCAGATCGACTGCGATCTCATATCCTGTCTCATGTTCCCTTACGTCTGTCTTCATGATGCGGCCGGCATGTCCGCCGTAAAGTTTCTTTTCCACGTTGGAAGTGGTGGGAACTTCGAATGCGGGATAGAAGAAGTTATCAAAAGTATCAAATAAATCATTGCCGAAAATGCTGGGAAGTAACATGGTATATATCTCCTTTCAAATCATTGAATAATTTTTTTCTTCGGACGCAGGGTCCGGATCATTCATCCTCTGCGGATCCTGGTGGGCCTCCTTTCGGTTGCCATCCGTTCTATCCGTTCCCCTTGTTCTACATGTAATATAGCACGCATTATTAGCACTGTCAATAGGTGAGTGCTAATAATTTTCAAAAAAATTTCCCTGCATCATAAAAGGGCCCATGCCTTCCTGCAGGGGCCCCTTATGTAGGGTAACTTCCTTATTATCTTTTATCCCAGAAGCTTTCCGATCAGGGAATTCTTTCTCTTCTCCTGTGCTTCCAGATACTTTTTATTCTCTTCCTCGAAGTCCAGGCCTTCTTTCTGACATCTTGCCTTCAGTTCTTTGATGCGCTCCTCCTCGGATTCGCGGTCGGCCTTTTCCTGCTCCAGTCTTTCTCTTTCCTCGGGATCGGTCCAGACACCGCCCTCTGCCAGGACCGCTGCCTTCTGGCGTTCCAGGATAGTCTGCTTGTCTTCTTCCAGATACTTCTCCACGTTCATGCCCCAGAGAGCCGCGATGGAGATCACAAAGCCGATCATATCCATGCAGAGATAGACGATGACCATGCCGGTCTGGGCGCTGCCGGGCTGGACTGTCAGGGAAGCGTCATAGCCCATGGAACCCAGGAAGATGTTGACGATGCCCATGGACAGAACGGCCAGGCCCACCATGGTGGCACCGTAGATGGACATGGTAAAGCCGTCGCTCCTGAATCCGTTCTTTGCTTCCAGATGGTCCAGGACGTCGGAAAGGATGGCCACCATGACATACTGGGAGGGAATGATGCCGACGGCCTTCAGGACGACGCCGAAGGTCACGATGGGGAAGCTGTGTACATTGATAAAGGAAACAAGGCCGCCTGCCAGAGACAGGATCAGGCCCAGAAGGACCGCTCTTTTCTTGCCCAGCTTTGCCGCCAGGGGCCATGCGATGACCATGCCCACTGCGGAGGGCAGGCCGCCCACCAGGCCCAGGGTAGACATGAGGGCGCCGGACTGGGCTTCGGGATTGGAAGAAGCCAGAACCGAGTCGAACATCCAGCGGACATAGAAGCTCATGGACGTATTCTTGACCAGCTGGCCCATCTGGAAGAAGAGGATGTAGATGACCACCATCCACCAGAACTTCTCCCTGGTGCAGGCCTCTATGTGCTTCTTCATGGGGATCTTGTCTTCCTTAATGCCCAGAGCCATGGTCTCTTCCGTGATGCGCTCCCGGGTGAAGAAATATTCCAGGGCAATGCCCAGGCCCGTCACCACGGCCAGAACGATGCCGATCATGCGCCAGTTGTTATAGGAAGCAGCACGGTCGATGACGCCGCCTTCGCCGGTCACGAACATGACGGGCTGCAGAAGGACCGGCACCAGGATGGATGCGCCCACGCCCGCTGCCGCCACCATGGAGGCGTTGGACAGCGTGGCCAGAAGGCCTCTCTGACTGCCGTTCCTGGTGGACAGGGCCACCATGGAGCTGTGGGCCGTATAGAAGCAGGGATAGCCAACCGCATAGAAGAGGTTAAAGGATACCGCGATCCAGATCATCTTCATAAGATAGTTGGTGGACTCGATGTTATCGCCGCCGGGAGTCATGAAAAGCAGAATGATGGCTATGGCCATGACCGGGACCGACAGCAGCAGGTAGGGCCTTGCCTTGCCCGCCGGCGTACGGGTGTTGTCGATCAGCTGGCCCACCAGAAGGTTGCCTGCGATGACAAAGACTGTGGAAACGATGGGCAGCATCATGGAAAAGATGCCGAACTGCTTATCGGTCAGACCGATGACGTCCGCATAGTAGCGGGTAAGATAGGCGCTGAAAATAGAGTTGGCCAGCATGGCGCACAGGGGCGCCAGAAAATAGCCGATCAGCATCTCCTGGAGTTTTACCTGGGAAGAAGTGATCTTTGTCTTCAGTGCCGGGTTTTCAAAAAATCTGTCCATAATTAATCCCCTCCTTCTGCAGATGCCTGCGGAAAGTCCGGCCCTGCGCCTTCCTTTCCGGGAACAGAAAATCCGATACTTTATTATATTCCCTTTAAATGCAAAAGGGCCTTCTTCTTCCGCAACCTGTCTTTTTTCCGGCACGAACAGAAAAATATCTCTTTTCAGACGCCGGATTCCGCCGTCAGAACTTCCCCGCCCGTTTC
>CAMOGQ010000017.1 GCA_946614165.1 uncultured Lachnospiraceae bacterium | reverse complement strand
CTTCAGTCTCCATGGTCACAGGGGGAGAACGACGGAACCCCAACCCTCAGTTCCAACGCTTCTTCCCACTCAAAAAAGCGGCACCGTCTCTCTTACGGTGCCGCCAATTCGTTCTTTTATCACTTGTCGATCATTGTGTCTATTTCGTTCCTGAACTTGTCCAGATTCGTAAGGATCTCCTTTCCCCAAAGAGAGACCTTCATCTGACGCGCCTTCCTTACAAAATCCGTCCGGCTCTTCTCCTGATTAGTGGGTACCGCAAGAACTGCTTCTGCCTGAAAATGATCCGCCAGAGCTTTGAATTCATAGATCCAGTTGGGATCTTTCCAGGACGAAGTCTTACAGGATACCATCACAGCGTTCATTCCCCTGAGCCCTATGATATAAGACTCGTTTTTAACATAATTTCCTCCCTGACCGAATCCGGCATTCTTTATCTGTTTTAATTCATGCTGATACTTACCATATCCATAACCGGTGATGTTGTCCCTGCAGGCCTGTACCAGGTGCTCTTCGGCAGATATCTGATTGGCATCCCAGCAGATCTTTACTCCTGCTTCCACATCGTCAAACCGCCCGGATTCTCTCATCATTTCATATACGACGAGTTCGAACACTGCATCCCGGGTCTTCATCAGCTTCATGACAGATTCATTGGAAAACATGAAGGAAGCGGTATCTTTTTTGTTAATCTTCAGATTTTTTATGAAACCCTTTTCGCAGAATTTTTTCAGGAAATCGATTCGTATCTGCTTATGTTTTTCTGTATGATGTTTCTTACTGATGATGGGAACACGTTTCACACACAGATCCGAGATTCTCAGTATTCCTTCAAGAGGAAGGAAGCTGACAATCTGGCAGCTTCTTCCTGTCCCCGCGCTCCCCGTGCTCTCAAACTGACGGAGCATGGAAACAATCTCAGCGTTTACATAAAAAAAGCAGACCTTAACCTGTCCCTCTACCTCCGTTACCTGGGGACCATTCCAGCCTTCAATTATATCGAATTTAGCCAGCTGATCCAGGAAAGTCCCGATTCCGGCATTTTCAAACACATCCGAAGCAAATGTCCCCTTGTAGAGAGTCTTCCTGCTCTCATTTTCCACATCGACAGGATAATCCTTATGCTGGGGCAGCCCGGCAAAGAACTCCGAAATACATGCCCATTTGTTTATGTCTATCTTTTTGTCCGATTCCTCCAGGGAAACCGTTTCATTGTATTCTTCAAAGATATTTTTGAGAGAACGAATCGAACTGTTTTCGTAAAGAGCCGTATATTCATTGCTGACTTTGCATCCCATAAGGTCAATGAATTCTGAAAGCGAAAAACTCTTGTTATCCAGTCCGGCTTCTATATAGCGCTTCTGAGAAAATGAAATGATCCCCTGATGGCGCACATACTGGACAGCATGAATGCCTCCCGGATACTTCCCCATCATTTTGCCAATGGCCAGCATCGGCCCGTAATCCGGGACTGGTACGCAGTTGATGATCAATTCCTGGTTCCGGCGATAGTTAAACTGCAGCTCAATGGCTTCATATACACTGTTCATATCCAGAGATTTCAGCTTTATTAATATTGGCTGGGTAACAGCGCCCCGTCCCTGAAAATATCTTCTAACAGCATTCACATAACTGTCATTTTGATTTTTCATGAGAAAGATTGCTTCTCCGGCACAGAACAGGGTAGGGATAATCACGTCATATGCAGCATTGGGATAATCGCCTAAAATGGTGATCACTGTCTTATACTTTTCCCGGTACCACAGGGCGAAGGGAAGCATCTCTATCTGCTGCTCGTCCAGGCCGAAGAAATCCGTTCTGGCATTTCGATACTTTACGGCCGAGAGAAGTCTGTCCGCTTCCTGAATATGAACTCTCCTTTCGCTTCTGTCAGCTGATTCGGGAAATCGCCCAAGTGCCGTTTCCAGTGACCGCTGATACAGAACCAGCGAATGGTCCTCATCGTTCAAAAGTTTTTGTACTGACTGTCTTAAATTGTGTAACTCTTTTTCATCTCCCTTCAGCAGTCTGAAGACCTTATTCCTGTCCGTCTTGTCAGCCATTGCCCCTGCCAGCTGGTGGGCCCTGAGGCCGGCACGGTCCAGTTCCGAAAGGCTTCCCTCCTGATTTTTACCCTTCAGCCAGAGGTCGTACTGGCGGTCAAAATCATTTTTCAGTGGCCTTCGGTTACCGCTTTCACAGAGACAGATATGCAGAAGCCTGTCCATATCCTTTACCTGGTGAGTATTTCCATCTTTATAAAGATAGGCTTCCTCTTCCTCCACTGTAGGTGCCCTGAACCCGCGCATCACCATGTATGCGTTCCACCTTCTGTGTTCCAGTGCGACCAGCTCCCAGTAGAGACCATTTTTCTTACAGACAGCCTCGTTAAGACTATCTTTCTGAAGCAGGTATTTGGAAAGACGTTCTTCCGGATTTTCCGGATTTTCCGGCCCAGTATCTTTCTTTCCGAATACGGCCAGTTTGACAGGGACATGTACAGCTGCAGCCAGGGAAGAATCCGCAGCGTATCCGGCTCCCCGGAAGCTGGACATCACTGCCAGGTCTCCCTTCTCATAGTCCAGAGGAGAATCAATAAATTCCGTTTTATAACTTTCTTTAAACCTTCTGTCAGCCTCTTCCAGTCCGATTCTCTGATCATATTTCATTTCATAGCCGAAATTGATGTTACGGGCAATATCTTCCATATCGCCATGGATCTTCTTATCCAGTTCTTCCTGCAAAGTTCCGAATTTTAGAATCTTTATATCCTTGGTTTCAGCCTTTTTCCCCAGGGCTTTACATCGATCTTCAACGGAAACTCCGTTGCTATCTGTATAGATGCATATGCTTACAGATCTTCTGTCTTCTGCTAAGTCAGAAAGACAGCAGTCAAGTACCTGATCAACCGCCATCAGGTTCTTTTCATCGCTGCCAAGAGCGATCACGATATAGTTATAGCGGTTTCTCTTAAAATCCAGCGCCTCAGCAAAGCTGTTATCTTCTTTGCTGATATTGATGTTAACAAATCTGAGATCTGCATAGCCTTTTTGTTCTGCAAATAACCTGAGCGCAGGGAATAAAGCGCCTTCTCCTGTTCTGCAGATACATTCTCCGTAGTCTTCGGCATTTTGGGATGCCACAGTAATGGCCAGCCTGGTATCCAGAGCCTGGCCCGCCCAGAAAACACCTTTAAACACTTCGTTGCCGACCCAGCCGTTACCGAGAATCAGAACATTACTGCGCTTTTCATTTCCGGTCTCTTCTGCATAGCAGCAGACAGGATTAGCATAAAGCAGGTCATATACCCTAAGCCTTATCTCACCGATTCTACTCATAATAATGTCCTCCCCTGTCACAGCTCCCATTTTTAAGACGTCCCACGACGTACTGTAAGCAGTCCCTATCAGTATATCATAAGGTTCCGATGAATTGTTTTCATATATCAATGAGAAGAAACATACATTACTGCAGCCTGATTCACCTTGGCAAATAGCCTGTGAAGTCCCTGTGTTATGGCTGTCTCATTCGTTTTCAAAGAGTTATTCTGGCCTTGCATGGCTTCATTGAAAACCATCGGAAATCACCGCCCGCTCAAAAGAATTGATGCTTCTTCAGCCGTGACTTTTATCGTCTGCTGTAAAATGTCCTTTTCAAAGAGCTGTCCGTCTGCATCCGGTAAAGCTGAATAGCTGAAAACCGGCAGAGACTTTTAATAATCTCTGCCGGTTTTCCTGACTAAACGCCTGCTTTCTGTAAAACAAATGGTCAGATTCCTGTCTCCATGAGATCCGCCAGTGTCTTACCTATATGAAGGATCCGGTCTTCGTCAGCAATGGTCTTGATGCCGAGCTGAATACCTCTGCTCTTCTGAATCCTGTTCTCTTCCCTTTCTGTACCGTCTGCATCTGCCCAGGTATTTCCCAAAAGGACCTTGACCGTTCCGATTCCGAAATGATCCGCGATGCTGTGAAGCTTATGATAGGAATCAAGCTTCAGCTCTGTATCGGGGCCGCATTCGACGATCATGCTTCTGAATCCCTTTGTCAGTACCAGACCAAGCTTATTCTTAACGCCGCCTGCTTCCCATCTGAATTCGTACCCGCAGGCTGCGTCATCAAAATAGCCTGTCTTCAGGACATCATAAAAAGCGTAAACTTCCAGAATGGCTCCGGGATCTGTCAGCATCTTCTTAATACGCTGCGATGAATATGTGAAGCTTACCAGACCGGGATCTGCCGCATTCTGCCTTACCCGCTGGATAAAGTTCTCCTTTTCAAGTTCCCGCAGAAGCAGCATTAAGTCGTCCATGCCTTTTCCGTCAGGATCCAGACTGACATCTGTAACGCTGTCATTGTTGAAGCGTATCTCGGCATATTCACCTGTATAATCCCTTACCCTGACTACATTGACCCCGTAATAGCTCAGGAGGTACTGCGGCTGTTCCAGGACCTTTTCCATGGCCTGTATGCCGGATTCGTCCGCTGTCATTTCCAGCATGCAGTCCTGACTGGTATATTTTTCAAGACTCGAATCTTCCCCGGCGATGCCATATTCCTTCAGCTTCTGCAGAATATTCTGAACTGTTATGAATGTGTATTCCGGCAGAAATCTTTTCAGCCTGCTGTTCCTGCAGGCTCCCTTTTCCGGAATCCTGATCCTGGCCAGAGGCTTCTGGTCTGCCTCATACTTTTCCAGGGCGCCGCAGAGACAGTTCCAGCTGCCGACGCTCTTTTCAAAATCTTTTTCTTCCAGGTATTCTCCCGTATAGATCTTCCACAGACTTTCATAGTCATCGGAAAGCTCCGGCATATTGAAGCGGTTGTCAGCGGCATTCATCAGTGCGAACATATCATTGATCCTGATAAATGACTTCTCCTTTACATAACACAGATATTCACAGCCGATCCTTCTGGCGAAGTTCTTGTTTCTCCAGTCAAACTCAAAGTAAGGGATCTTCATATCCATGACCCGGCCAAGGAAAAGGGCATTGTCATAAGAATAAGGAAAAAGCGGATTACCGCCGTCATAAAGATCGATGGTATTTTTTTCAAGATATCCGATAAGCTTGTCTGCGGCTTCTTCCGGGCTGTCCACGTCAAAAATAATGTCGTTCTCCAGCCATGCATTTCCCTGCAGGGACTGATACTTCTCCTTCAGAGCAGTCAGCCTCTCCTGCAGCTCCTCTCTCTGCCGGTCCGGAATCTCCTTTAAGCAGGCCAGTGCCAGACTGATACCGCAGTGAACATTCCGCTTTCCGTAATAATTCAGGGCTGCATCCAGTTTCCGGATCAGAAGCCCGATATCCGAAGCTCTGCTGCAGAAGTAAAGATAATGAATCTTTTCGGGACTCAGGACCGTCGCGGAAGCCACATTGGCAAAAACTGCTTCATTCCTTCCGTTCTGAGCCATGCCGTCTTCGAAAGCCATGGCCAGACTTCTTCTGTACCGATAGGTCAGGATAAAGGGAATCTTCTCAATCAGAACATCATCATTAGCTTTATAATTACGGTACAGATTGCTTTCTTTAATTGGGAAGAAAGTCTGACGCACTGCCTTCAGGCGCTGTTTGATCCGGGTTCTGCTGTCCTCTGGCAGTTCCTTCAGAGAATTTTCAAGAGCGTCATGATAATATTCATACTGGCGGCTGTAGCTTTCGACTCCGTTTACAATATTCTTCAGAGCAAACATAAACTGGAGGAAAGCAGTGTGTGCTTCATGACACTCCGGAGAAATCTGGCTTTCAATAAACAAAAGATCCGGATTATGGAAAAGACTTTCCTTTTTGATCTGTCGGGCATACTTTCTGAAGCATCTGTGAAGTTCAACAGACATTCTGTCCAGTTCATCCAGCGAAGGATCGATCTCTCCTTCGTCCCACTTCCTGTGCTGGTCTTTTGTATATTCTTCCTCACTCAGAGGTGAAGCTTCCGTGCTGGGGACCATGCAGGGATGCGTCTTCTTCACCATGTCCTTAACGCTTCCTCTCGCAATACAGTCCTCAAGGCGAAGTCTTCCGTTTTCATCTCTCGGCGCAGTCCATCCGTCAGAGGCAAGCTCAAGCATCCATCTTCTGTGCTCCAGGGCCACCAGTGTGTTGAATTTTTTCTTCGCTGAAGGATCGGTCTCCCGTTTTTCCAGGATCTGCTCTGAAAAGAGTACGGCGGCTTCTTCCATGTTGTCACAGTCGATGCCTACGCTGTGCAGCTTGTATTTTACGGAAAGAACATAGGCCAGAGAAGACATCCTGTTATATTTCTGTTTTGGTGTGGTCCCTTCGAAGAATTCTTTTCTTTCTTTTGTTACGTCTATATTCAGGGAATCATTCCAGGCAATGTGAGTATTGAATGCCATTTCTCCCAGACTGCTGTCGATCACTTCCACATCCACCGGTTCATCGATATAGACAGGACACAGGTTGCTCCGATGACTGCCTGCTTCTCTTTCTTCTCTTTCCCTGTCTTCAATGGCATAGCAGACCGGCGCCTGGATCATGCCGGCGCAGAGTATTGCCGCATCCCGGTTGATTTCGTCATCCCCCAGAGAAATGAATACATAATGAAAGGATGCCTTTCCCTTCCCTTTCCGACCTCCTGCAAGCAGATTTTCGATAAGTTTTTTATTGACGTTTGTGTTCCTGCCAAACCGCCGAAGCTCCGGCTCTTTTCCTGAATTATTTGACAATTCCCGGAATTCCAGATTTCCGCAGGAAAGGCTTTCCTTACCCTTCAGGGACCCCTCCATATTCACCAGTCCAGTCAGGGCGGGACGGAATTTGAGATATGCCTTCCTGTCATCGTCCGGTTCGTCCGACACTGCGGTAATATTCAGGTTTACTCCGGACATCTGGCCGGAAACCAGGGCTGTATCAATGAATTTCTGACCGTAGGACCCCGCCCCGATTACCAGGACATTGAGATCACCGGTCTTCTCCGGAAAAGCTTCGTAAAGGGGATGCTCATACAAAAGCTTCTGAATAACGATGCCTGGATCGGATACTCTTTTGTCAAACAGATAAGCCGGTCTGTTTTTTACAGCATCAAATCGCCGGATGGCTCCTTCGAGATCTTTTTTAAGTGCCGTGCAGCTCTGATATCGATTTTTCGGATTCCTTGCAAGACATTTTTCCAGAATGGTGCAGATCTTTGACATCAATGCGGAATCGGAGTTTTTATCGGAAGCCTCGATCAGCGCTGAATTTCTGACAAGTCTGGCCAGGTCCGGATAGCAGCTGTCACGATAAAGGCCGTCCGGGATCTCATCAGTGATGATAAGGGCATTAAAGAGCATGGCCCCGATGGAATAAATATCAGACCGGTTATCCACATCTCCTGTTAGCACTTCCGGTGCAGCAAAGCCTTCCGTTCCCCATTCCGGAATATGGTCGCTGAATATGGAGCAGAGGGTGTTGATGTCAAAAAGTGAGATATTTCCAGAATCGATCCGGTTATCACTGTCATACTGCACGAGGAAGTTGGATGGCTTGATATCCATATGCATCAGGCCGGCTGTGTGCAGAGCCTTGATACAGTCTGTCAGCCTGCAGACTACGTCCAGAATATTGCGCAGACTGGTCTCGGGCAGTTTCCTGGGATCTTTTCTGATTTCCGCCAGATATTTATCAAATCCCTTGCCGGGAACGCCTGGAGACCATATATAGGCCGTAGGCATTTTTTCACCGGGGAAATCATCCTCACCTTCCTTTTCCTGATGATATCCGTAGAGAATCTCTCCCTGCTGAATATATCTTTTCAGAATTTCATTTTTGGGATTTTCTGCTATGACCTTCTTCAGAAGCTGGTATGTGTCGATATAGTTGCGGCGCATTTCCTCAAATACGCGGATCGTTCCAGCACCGGGAATCAGGCAGCCGTCCTCCAGGCGTTTCATGGAATAAAAACGTGTTCTGCCAATGGCTGCATCCGCCGGGTAAAACTCTTTCAGTTTACCGGTTTCCGGAACACTGCCTTCACGGATTCTGACTGCTTCATAGCAGACCGCCGATCCACCTTCGCCAATAATATCTGTTATGGTATATTTCTCTGGCGTTCCCCCTTTTTCTTTTGTTGACAGCAGTATTGTTCCTTCAAGAAATTTTCTTTTCGTCTGTTTCAGATTCATACCCGCCTTATTTACCTTCTTTCTCTTGTAAAAGCAATAAAACTGCAGTCATCAAAATGGTCCGCCGCTTCCAGAACGCGCTTTAAAGTATCCGTATCACCTGTTTTCAAAGTACAAAGCACACTTTCTGTTTTTATCTGATCCAGGGCCCCGTCGGAGCAGATAAAAATCCCCTCTCCCAGTGAAAGGCGGCAGCACCCTGCTTCCATAGCTCTGTAGGCTCCTTCTGTCGTCGTCAGGCAGGGATCACCGTAAAACCTTTTCGGTTTCATCTGGCAGAGCAGTGATCCTCCGCCGCTTTTAAAAACCGCGCCGTCCCCCAGATTGACCATTACTGTTTTCCCTGTTTTCTTTTCCATGCAGGCCATGGCAAAGGTACTGCCGTATTCATGGATATCCTCTCCCCCGCATTTAAATGTTTCCAGATAATACAGTATGTGTTCCGTAAGCAGATAAGCCAGTTTCTTTGGCGAAAAGGCAAAGATGTTTTCTCTCTCCTGTCCGATCATGTCTGCCGCGGCTCTGCAGGCTAGCCTTGCTCCCTCCCGGCCCCTGCTGCATGCCCCCGCTCCGTCTGCAAGCATGACCGTAAGAAATTGATCGTCCTCTCCGCTGCAGACATAATCCTGATTTTTTTCTTCGTCTCTGTCATGGCAGGCCCCCGCTTTGCTGAATTTTTGTATGATCATTACATACCGGTTCTCCTTTCTTTATAATGACACCAGTATAAATCATGCAGATTCAGCAAAACGGAGGGGGGAACACAGGAAAATACGTCAGCTGTCCTTAATTGATTCCAGCATGTGATAATACAGCGCTGTGACAATATACATGTCATAAATGTTTTTCACACTCAGTGGCTGGTATCTTGCTTCCTCGAGATAATAATTGATTTCAGAAGCAAAGTCCGTAAAGAGACCGGGAAAGTCCTCCTGCATTTCTATGCTTCTTTCATTGTTCTCAATATCCGAAATATAGTAATTCAGGAAGAAGGAGATCATCTCACTTCTGGTAATTCTCTTATCCTGCTTCAGCCGTGCCTCCATCGTCTGCATCAGAATTACTTCCGCATTTTCCGAAAAGCTGTATCTGAATCTGGAGGCTTCGGCAAGCAGCTGATTCAGCATTTCATCTTCATAATGCCTTGTTCCAAGCCAGCATACATAATTGGAATCTCTGTTTTTCTTTTTTTCTTCTTCTTTTGCTTCCTCTTTTACTCTCTTTTTTGTTTCCTCTTTCCGTATATCAAATCCCATGTTTTTCAGAATCTCAAGAGCATTGGAAAACTGGCGGTCAACAAAAGGTACTTCCCTACTCACATCTTCCTTTATCTTGTCTCTTGTTTTTCTTTCACCATTCGATGCCATTGCCAGTTCACGCAGAAGGACCAGGATCTGTATCCTCATACTTTTTTTGAAACGTCCCCTGTCTACATGAGCTCTGTCATCCAATTTTTCCACAAGCTTCAAAAAATCTTCATCCGAAGCAAATCTGTCTTCCAACAGCTTTTTTATTGTCCAGTCAAAGCTTCTGTCCATAAGGAAAAGCGCCTCTTTGTCCATCTGAGTAAGGACTTCTTTATCCATCTGAGAAGGCTCTTTATCTGTCTGAAAAAGAATTTCTATTTCCTCCTGAGGAGAATTATCTTTTTTCTTCCTGTTTCCCGATAAAAGATTACGTAAAAGGTATTTGTTTTCAGGCAGTTTCTCTTCTTCTTCCAGAATTATATTACGCTGGATATAGGCTGTTCTTTCATCGGAATCCGACATGATTCTGCTGCTGTTGGGGTTTTCAGGAGAAACAATCCTGTAGCCATTGTCCAGAATAAAGTCCACTATCTGGTCAGGTTCTTTTTTAAGCAGCCGTGAGAAAAGAGTGTCTTTATAAAAAGCCGTGAACTGTTCCTCTGCAGCCTTGGGAGCCTTGTTCCCGCCCTCGGAAGCTCTGCTTCTGTTTCTTGCTTTGTATACAGCTTCGATTGTCTTTTCTGCCCTGTTGATCCGTTCACCCGGAGTCAGACTCAGATCTTTCCTGCAAAGGAAATAAAGATAGCTTGTTTCCACATAACTCTTATAGTTTATTCCCTCGCCTGTGGGTTCTTGTTCAAGGTCAGTTCTATCCCTGTAATCAACCGAAAGGAACCTTAGGAGATTGTCATTGTAATAATCCTGGAACAGGTTCTTTTCAATATCCCTGTCCTCATTGACTGTACTTTCGTTTACCGAAAGATCCATTCCGAACATGATGGCAAAATAATACAGCTGTACTCTTGTCATCCCGTTCCCTCTGAAATTTCCCTCCGCAAGATCATTGCAAAGCTTCAGAAGCAGAGGATCGGGCATGTAACGCTGTGCCTGTTTTTTTAGCGCTTTCATCCGGTCTTTTCTGGCCTGTTCGTATTTTTCCGAAAGCCTGCAGGTCTTTCCCTTGCTGTTTACATACTGAATGCGCGACAGCTGTGACCGGAAATCCTTATCCAGAGATTTTGTAAGAGCAGCAAACCGTTCGTCCTTTTCCAACGCACCATCATTGTCAAGAGCATCACAAAGGATAAGGAGCTGTCCGAAAACAGACCCTTCTGAATCAAGACCATAAATACGGCAGAATTCCTTCAGCTGTGCTTCTGTCTCGGAAGCAACAGAAATTCCCGTGAAATGCAGGGAAGTATCCTGACGGTATTTATCCGTACACTGTACGATTACGAGGAACAAATCCTTGTCTGTCAGAGTGACGTCCTTCTGATCAAAAAAAGAATCATCGATTTTGGATATAAGAAGATCTTTCTTGTCTTTTTCTTGTAATGACGAAAGATTCTTCCTTTCATCTGCTGACAGAAGAGTCTCTGCCTTATCCAGAAGTGGCTTGACGTTATAAACCCCAACTTTTCCCGTTACATCCGCACCTTTCACAAATTTTTTCAGAATTGCAGTTCTTACGGTATCGCCGGCATACTCGGGTGCCAGGCGGCGCACGATTCTTTCCATGTAGTCACGGGGAGGAAGACTGTTCTTATAAAGACTGTAAAAAAACGCAAGAAGTGCATCCTGCATTTCCTTCCTGTCAGGTATCTGTTTAAGCAATGTTCTGTCGGACAGCAGATCTTTTACACTGATCCCTCTGATTTTGCATTGTTTTTTAAGTCTGGCCAGAACGAACATTCTGCGGTCTTCATCAGCCTCATCAAATTCATTCAGAAGATCTTCGATATCTTCCCTGCAGTAATAGCTTTTCAGCTGTGTTACATAGTTATCGAACAGCTTCTTCATGTTCCGGGTATATTCATATCTTCTACTTAACGGCATCTGACGTCCTCCTTATGCGGCAGTTCTGCATTTGACAGACTGTATATTTCATAGGGTAAATTTTACCATGAATATAAAGGAATTGTTTCCATTACTTAAGAATTTTCAAAGATAAAACAGATTAAACACAAACAGACCGGAACAGCCCTCTCGCTGTCCGATCCTTATGATCCGATCCCTGTTTTGGCGCTGGCAGGGAAAATACAAAGCATCCTGCGGATACTTCGCATTTTCCTAATCCTGCCTGCTTAAACACAGAGCCTTCTGTGCTTTCTCTCTGATGGTCCCATCAGAAATCCGTTTTCCGTATGCCTGTTTATGTAGTTTCTATAGATCTCTACCCGGTCTGGTCCCGAAGCCGGATCATCTTTCCATTTCCTGCTCCTTCCTTTCCCTGGTCTTTCTCTTTTTCTCCGAAAGCAGTCCGAAGAACTCCTCTATCTCCCTGCTGTAACAGGCTATGGGAAAAGCTCCGACCTGCATACAGCAGTCCCTCCATGTTTTTCCATGGCCGCAGTGACCGTAAAGCTTACGGTCCATATAATGGGCATATTCGTGACGGATAGTGTTTATGGCTGCTTCCAGAGGCCATTCGGGGTCCTTGAAAAAGAGCTCTGAAAACGTGAAATATCCTTCTCCCTGCCAGCAGTAGGATCCCAGTGCACTTTTGTCAGGATTAAATTTGATAGGGAGATCTGCCCCTTTCAGTCCTGTTTTGTTATCCATTCCCATTATCTCACTGCGGATCATCTCTTCTGTCCAGATCTTTCCTGCTCTGTCTTCCAAAGTACTTTGCCTCCTTTTTCCCCGAATACGTCCAATTTTGTCCGCTCTTGATTCCCTGCGGGGGCTCCGTCTCCTGTCTTCAGGCCGCCATAAATCTGTCAGGGACCGAATCAATAGATACCAGGATTCTTTTCTTTCCCGGTGTCTTCTTCAGCACCGTGCAGGGCACGGTACATCCCACAGGAAGATTTCCAAATAAAGCAAAGGCTTCCTGGCCGTTTTCCAGCACAAGATTCACGCCCTGCCCGGTGCACTTGATCACCCGGCCCATGACCATGTCCCGTACACGGTAAGTATTGGCGCTGGTTTCATATTCATATTCGTTTTCCCACATGGCATTATGCTCCTTTCTTTTATAGTTCCATTATAAAGAGGCCTGATTCGGCTTCCGGATGGGGGGGCTCACATACAGTCCTGTCTTTGCAGCTTTCCGGGCCTTTCCTTCCCCATGCCTTCCAGGGGAATAAGCTGCTCTTTTTTAGCCAGGGGCAGTGCAGATACCTTTCTCCATTCCCGCATCTGTCCGGACAGATATTCTTCAGATACAGTAATGACGAAAAAGTCCCGCGGAAGCCGTCCCTTCTTTTCCCGGCTTCCCATTCATTTTTTTTGCCCGATCCTGGAATTTTCCTTTTCCTGTTCTTCATACAGCCTTATTATTTTGGGGATCCGGAAGAGAAAGGGCATCGTCATCCGTCTCATCCATCTCATCTGTTCCGAAGACAATTTCCTCAGGGTCCGGATCAGCTTCTTCTGTATCTTCGGTAATTCCCAGCCTTTCAGCCAGACCGGACAAAAGATCTCCCAGACTGCCCGAAGGAGCGTCAACTCCCATCTCCCGGAAAATGCTGCGGATTTCGTCCTCCTGACTCTTCTCGCATTTTTCGACAGCTTCCTTAGCAGGCATATCCCTGTATAGTACGTTCACAATGCCGTCTCCGTAGCGGTCAAACATGAACAGGGAGCATCTAATGCTGTTATTGATACACTCCGTTCCGGGAAGCTGATCCTCGCAGTCGATAAAACTTCTGAATCGGATCTCGCCGTCATCAAAATTCATTTCGAAGCATCCGTTCTTCATTCCGTAATTTGCCCGGCAGATGAACTCTGCCATCCTGTCCATTACTTCATTGTCTTCTTCGTCTGCACAGACAGGGCAGAAGGCCAGAACAGAAAGATCGTCTGTCCCGATGTCGACCACGCAATCGACAGTGCGGAAGCTGCCCCTGATACGATTTTTAAATTCGATAACGCCCCTGCACTCATCAAATCTGTAAGTCATTTCATTTTCGTCAAGGCACTTTTTTACAGCATTTGCGATTTCAGCAGAATAATCCATTCTTTCCATAAGCTCTTTTCCTTTCCTATTATTGAGCACATCTGATTTCGTTTCTCAGTCTCCGGCTCTAAGACTGAGCTTTTTCCATCATTAAGTTGTAAAGCGGGGAAGGCATTTCCCGGCGCTGCAGCATCCTGTGTCTCCCCTGCGGAAGCGGTCCGCTTGCTGAACTATCTATATTGTCGCACATGGGATTTCGGGATTCTGATGGGGGGAACAATTATGGCAGTGTCCGAGCACCCGTTATTTATGCCTTCTCTCTCCTCCTGATCCGTCCTGCCTGCTTCAGCCGGCTTTTTTCTGCCTTTTCTTCCTAAAACACCAGGACCTCCCCGGGAACAGATTCCGGGACGGTCCTGGTGTTGTTTTTAAACCATATATATCTGAGATTCTGACTCCCGGACAGTGAAACCATGATGACTCCAGCCATTGTTCCCCCTTCTCTTTGAACATCCTGCATGCCTGTATCCTGTAAGTGCAAGGGATATTTTCGCTTTCCGGCCGGGGCACTTCCCGAAACTGATAGAAAAGGAGGATACGCCATATGATGTCTTTAAACGGTACTTTTATTGACTGCACTGCTATCGTAATCGGCACTGTACTCGGTGCCGCAGCCAGATCCAGGATCGTGAACAGCCCTCTTGCAGACAGGATGACACAGTCCCTCGCCCTCTGCGCCTTCCTTGTGGGGATCACCGGAAGCCTGGATGTAAGCAATCCGCTGACCGCCATTGTGTCCTTCGTAATCGGAGGTCTGATCGGTGACATTCTGGATCTTGAACGGAGGTTGGTTTGGCTCCTTAACAAGAGCGCCGCCCTTCTGAGTTCCACCTCCCTGTCCGAAAAGAGTATTGAAGGACTCATCAGCTACACCCTGCTTTCCATCGTAGGAAGCCTCAGTGTGGTAGGTGCGCTGGAAAACGGCCTTACCGGCGATATTACCAAGCTCATGACCAAGTCTCTTCTGGATCTGATCTGCGCGGTCATGTTCGGAGCTTCCTTCGGTCTTTCTGTCATGCTTTCCGCAATCGTCGTCCTTCTGTACCAGGGCTTCTTTGCCAGTCTGGCACTCATTCTCTCTCCTGTAATCACCGAAGCTGTTCTGGGGGATATGTCCGCAATCGGTTCTGTACTGATCTTCTGCACCGGTCTGAACCTCCTGGGGGTATGCAGATTTAAGACCATGAACATGCTTCCCGCCCTCTTCCTCCCTATTCTCCTGGGACTTTTCTTCTGAGTACAGCCCCGGCACCGGCCGCTTCTGCAGTTTCTGCCGGGGTATTTCCTTATGAGCGGATCTGATTCCGGCTCCCCGGCAGTTCGGCTCTTCTGTACCCGGCAGCGAATGGGAAGGTGTTCCGATTTCTGAACGGAAGCAGCGTCAGCTGTGTGACTTCCTCAATCTCCCGAAACGATATTTCCCTGCCCTGCCAGCGTATTCCTGCAAATGATCCCATAAAAGGAAGGGCGTGCCGGGAAAAGAACCTGCTTCCCCGGGACGATCTTATCAGACACAGCTTAAAAGTGCATGGCACTCCCCCCCTCTTAAGCCCGCAAATCGTACTGCTATATTTTTATCAGATCACCTGAGATTCTCTTCCACTTCTGTCGGGTGGAAAAAGAAGGCAGAGCGCTCGGCTGGCAGCCTGCACGATGCTTTCAGGCCGGTCAGAGAACCTTGAAAATTTCATATCTCCCCGGACAGAAGTCCAGACTTTCTGAACCCCTGCCGCTGCTGTAAAGCAGTTTCAGGCTGAAATCTCAAAAATCAAAATGGAGGAAATATCTTATGTTAAAAACCAGAGTCTATATCAAGAAATTTACCAACAAAATCACTGGGGAAAAGTTCATAGGCTACATCAGTCATTCCGAAAATGGGATACAGTTTCTTTTCCCGGCCAAAGGCTTCACCTACTCCGAATGGAACTACTTCCGTAACGGAAGGTCCCTCGACGAACTCCATAACTACCACCACCGCAACTACAGGGTCAGGAAGACCATACAGCACATCCTGATGGTCCTGGCGCAGAGGGACCGCGAATACGCTGCGGAAATCGGATTTACCCCCAAAGTTATCCGGAGCAGACGAAAGGAAACTCTTGATTATGAACTCTGCAGCTGAGACACGAACGTCCCCTGCCTGGCCTGCCCCCTCACGGGGGCGGAGCCTGGCCATATGCACTCCCTTTGTTCATTCATATTCTTCAGAAAGGAAACACTGCCAGTGAAACGCAAAAAGAATCTCTTACTTCTTTCACTCGCCGCACTCTTGACCATCGCTGCTCTCACAGCAGGCTGCGGCAGCGGCCAAAAGACCATTCCCTACCCTGAAACATATTATGTACCCATCCCGGAAGCGGCAGAGGAAGGAGGTGAACAGGAAGCCGCTTCCGAAGAAATGACGGCTGTACATGGGGAAACTGGAACCTCAGCTTCTGAAAATGCTCCTGCTGCCAAGGCTCCGTCAAAGGAAATGATTGTTTTCTTATATGATACTTCCGGTTCCATGGAACGCTACACCGAGGAGATTACCAAAATTCACAGCGCAGCCACAAAAGGCGCTGCCGGTTATCAGGACAAAAAATATTATGCGCTTGACGACAGCGGAGAACTGGTTGAAACAACGGAAGAGCTGGCCCTCAGCAGCGCCTATGCTGCCGGTGCTCCCCTGGACCTGATCGAAAAAGGAACGCTGCCCATTGCAAAAGACGGCGTAAATATCCTTACAACAGATCTTGCATCGAACACCAGCGCCATTCAGCTGGGAAGATGGCTGGCGGACACCGGATGCACCGGCTTTTCCTTCTACGTCTTTAAAGTAGCCTATAACGGGAATCTCGAATTCAGAATGTATACCTCAAGGAACGATCTCGAAGCTGTAACCGTCAAAAACTGTCATCTTCCTCAGAAAGAATTTCTCATGATCGTCTTTGGTGACAACCGCCTTGTAGAAGAATACGACGGCATCTTTAAGGAAAAGCTGGACTCCAGGATCAACTTTGATATGTGCCACGCATCTCTAAATGAGGGTACTGAAGATACCACCCTTTTTCTGAAAATGAACTCCTCCCACTGCTTTACGGATGATGTTGCAAATGTCACCTTTGACAATACGAACTGGGTATACGGTCTTAAGCAGATCGAACCGGAAGATGTCATCTTCACCCTCAGAAACACCTTCGTCTACAAGAAGAGCAGATACTCGTCCCATTCAGCAAAGGAAGCCGTAAAAGTCGTCCTCTATGCCGTTCCGGAGACTCCTCTTCCGGCAATCGATCATGTCAAGATCACCAGTGTTCAGGAGTATGACAGCAAGTCCGGTTCCTACAAAGAAAGTATGGTTTCCTTCCCGGTGGAAATCAGCGCCTGGATCGACGGCATGCCGTCAGTCAATGAAGAACCTGAATCCGAAGCTCCGGATTCAGCTGAAAAATCCAAAACATATGAGTATCTGAACAGGGCCCTTGGCGGACCGATCGTGGAAAGCGGCCCCGTGCTTTCCGTCAGTATCCGGAACGAGCAGCTTCCGCCCGGCCTCTACGCCGTGGAAGGCTCCATTGTCTTCAAATCTTCCAGCAAGATCCGGGATCTGCAAAGCTTCGGCTCTTCCCACAGCGCCGGACTGGAGGACTACAAAAAAGCTCTTGAAGCCGAATGCGACGCCGAAAAGGCAGAAGGCAAAGCCAGCAAATCCCACTTTCTTTATACGGGAACAGGTACCTCTTCCGTATTCAACAGACTTCTGGAATTTGAGAAAGTGACCGATGAACTCTCTGCCGCCGGAGCCGTAACGGAAGCTCCCGCAAAAACCGCCCCCTTCCGCCTGATCATCGACAACAGATAAATAATAAGGAGATTAATTTATATGGGTGATTTTAAAAACTGTTTCAAGGGAACCATCGTCTTTCTGGTCGTGACATCCGCCGTATTCATCGCCCTCCGCTTTACGGCAGGTGAAATGAACGCGGGATCGGCAGGTTTTCGTATCAGCCTCCCCTTCCTTGCTGCCCAGGCAGCCGTCAATCTGATCTGCTATATTGCCTGGTACCGCAAAGTCAATGCCAGGGCCGCCGACATGATGAGGATCGGCGATATGAGGAAGACCGCGCGCCGTCTCGTGCTCCCCTATGCCGGCGTTTCCTTCCTGATTTCCTCCCTGATTGCGGCTGCTGCTGCCGTCAGCATGCTTCTGGGGATCCTCTTCGTCGGCATCCCCGAGCTCTACTGCCTCAGCTCCGTGATCGTCATGGCGCTGGCCGGTAACTTCACACTGCTGTTTCTGATGCTCTTTCTGGCTCTTCCGGACAGAGTGACCGGATATTATTGAAAGGAGGCCTGATCAATGAATAATTCTGCATCAGTCAGCCATAATTATGTTTTTTTTGAAGGAGGTACAGGCATTAGGATCGGTCTGGCTCTCTACCATGTACTCAGCTCCAGGGCCTATGCCCGGCGAGGCGCTGCCGAAAACTGGAGATTCATCTTTGAGACCATGGATGCAGGTGCTGAAGAGGTCAAGGTCCTGATGCGCCTCCTGGAATCGGATGAAAAAGCGGATTTCTACAGATCCGGGTTCTTCTTCGTATATCTCAAGCTGGCGGAAAAAGTCAGGGACCGCCTGGCCAGAAACAAAAGCATGACTCTGGCCGATATTGCCCCGGAATGGCTCAGGAATGAGCTTCTGGTAACCGCCAGGCAGCTGGTTCTGGACTATGAAGGCGGCTACTACAGAGACCAGCAGCTGGCCAGCTTTATTGCTTCCGTTGCCGTTGATTGTGCCCTGAAAACAGAGGAGGACAAGAAAGCCGGATTCAGTGCCGTCGTTGACGATGTCATTGCTTCCAACAACACCTACGAGGTACGTGTTGCCCTGGCCGGTTCGGGGATCGGAGGTGAAGGGGTGACCAATCTCTGCACCCATCCCTTTGTCTTAAAAGACCGCTGTATCCGTCAGGTCATGGAGGACCTGAGAATGCAGAGGGAACAGGCAGAGGAATATGTGGGCAGGATCCTGAAGATCGCCGTGGTCATGACAGGAGGCGCATTCCGTTTCCCCGCCGTAAAGACCCTTTCCCAGGACGTATCCGGTCTGGTGGCCGGCACGCTTCGCAGCTACCCCGAAAAATCTGCACAGGCTGTCAATCTTTTTTATCTGCTGGAACATGACGCCTGCCCTGTTCAGGCAGATATGGCATCCGAATGCGCACAGCAGCATAAGAGAGCACATGCCATCGAACTTGTAGCCGCAGCTGCCATCGATGACTTCTTCTGCCGCAGCACCGAGGCGGTATCAAAGAAGCAGTGTCCGGTATTTCCCCATTATTCTTTCCCCGGCAATTCCCGCACCACCTGGTCCACTCTGAGGCTGCCCCAGGAATACCGGAACAGCCTGACTGCAAGACTCCGCTTTGATGCAGCTCTTTTCTACTGGCTCCGTCCCCAGCTGATCGTTTCCTCAGAAGAACGGAACAATGGAAAGCTGTATGAATCCGAGTTTCTGATGAGAATGTACCATGCCAAGACTCCCAGAGCCCTGGAAAATCACATTCTCCGCAATGAGGTGGACCTGGACAGAGAAATTCTGATTCCTTTCAGAGCCCTTCTCTATAAAGAGAAGCAGTTCCTGAAATATCTCCGTGAGATCAGCCTGACCGGAAAGAACTGGGAAACAGGCGCCATGCCCTCCCCCGCTTACGGAACAGCACTCTTTCCGACAGACCGTATCGAACACATGCTGAATACCCCCGATATCAAAGACGTCGGCGGAATGACAGGTTTTTCTTTTGACGCCCTTTCGGAATGTCCTCCGGATCCTCTTACGGGGAAGACAGAAGATAACCTCTATCATACCCGGCTCACCATGGATAAGCTGCGCAGGAAGAATGTTTACAACCATGGCGGCAGACCCGGGACCTTTGCCGAAGTCATGACAGGCATCTATGAGATCTGCAGCAGCAGAAAGGAGACACATTTTGGCATTTTCTAAAGATAAAGAAAAATTATTTGAGCAGTACAGCAATACAGCCTGTTTTGTTGATGCTGAATCCCTCAGTATCCATGAATGCGGAGATCTGATCCAGACTGCGGCAGACAAAAAGGATGCAAGGCAGGATCACAGGAATTATGCCAGTACCTTTGGCCAGTTTCTTGCCTTTGTCCGCAACGCATCCAATAAAAATCCCGACATTTCCGGCGAATGCATCGAGCAGATCCTGCATATGTATCTGCAGGCAGCAGATGCCCCCTACAGGAACCAGTCCGTCTCCTGCACTCTCTATACCTTCAGCAAGGATCATCCCATAGACCGCAGGTGTATGGAAGACCTGAGCAGACTGGAAGTAACAGGCGGACAGTCAGGTCTCAGCAGGGTACCAGAAAGGCTTCTTCAGTTTTCCGTAGGGGATAAGCCGGTCGGTCTGTATCTTGCAGACTGGAGGATGATGGTTCCCGGTGCCGCTCTCGCATCCGTTTCCATCGATCCCGGTGAAAACGATGCCTTTATGAAGAAAAATCCTCATACAGTCCTCCGCTGCCGCGCGATGGTCACTAATCTGAAGAATCACGGAGGCGAGCCTTCCGTTCTGGGAAAAGTTCTCGATCGTCTCGGCGGCCCTCTTTCCCCTGAGGAATACGCGGTTTTTCAGGCCGAAGAGAAACTCTCCCTTCCCGGAAATGTCAGCGACTATATCCTCGGAGTATCGCCCGATGCGGATCCCAGGGCCGTCTGCTTCCTTATGGGGACCAACACCACCGGAAAGATGGTCTCTTCCCCTGTTTTTGTCAATACGGGCGAAGCAATGATGGAAGGGCTCAATCCTTCCTTTATGCCAGCAGGCAAAAATCTTGTACTGATGCCGCCAGTAAAGAACACTTCCGAAATCTGCGATATCTCCTGTAATTTCGGCCCCCTTGACAATAACGGCCTTCCGTCCTGGATCGATTTTGCGGCCAGACTGGACGGCATCCTCTGTCACCGGGTCTATGCCGGAAGCTTCAGCACATGCCGTCCCAGCTATTACCTTGACCCTGCTTTCCAGGTCCCAGACGGGATCCGCAGGATCTTTAACTACCACGTGGCAGAATCTTCTGCCGGAAGTTCTCCCGGTCTCAGAGAGATCCAGACCTGCTGGAAGGCCTATCCCGATGATAACTGCGAGAATGTGATCAGCCTCTCCTCCAGACAGTATTCAAACAGATGGGAAATCATCCAGAGAAGCAGTCCCATTGAACGTATGGAACTGTGCGACTCTGCGTCAGGAGAAGTGCTGGCTACGGTCATTCCCGAAAAGGCACCAGCCTTCTCCCCTTCGGACCAGACAGTGATCGTTTCTCTCGATGCCGCCTCCTCTGAAACCGTACGTCTCGTTTCACGTTCAGGTATCGAAGAGACAATGGATCTGAACTACAGAGAACTTCTGCACCCCATGACTCCCGTATCGGAGAAGGAATTTGAAGCTGCCATCGAAATGTCCGCAATGCAGTCCTCTGAAAGCAAAGAACATATCGATTCGCTGCTGCAGAGCTTTCTTGCAAACGGGACCGGCACCTGGTCTCCCCTGATGGTGGACAGCAGAGTATGGCTGCCCGATGAAAAAGTACTGTTTGAAGCTCTCAGAAACTATCCGGGTTCCATCAATGAAGCCATGAACAGTCTGGGCGTATACAACAACATGAAAGAGCTTCTTACCAGATCCGTTCCGAGCCAGACCGGAAAGCAGAAAATCATTACTGCCTTTAAGTTCTACATCGGAAACCTGGTACTGGAAACGGTCCTGGCTCTCTCCGGAAAAGGATATGCCCCCGGATTTAATAATCTCACTCTTCTGATCTCTTATCCCGAAAACGGATCGGGAGAGGGCATTACCCGCCAGATGAAAGATATTTTGGATGGCGTTATCTCCTATGTGAACGCGAACCTGACACCTGAAAACCACTTCCGGATCGGCTCCAGCGTAAAACTGTATTCCGAAAGTGAGGCAACCGCCTTCTGGCATCAGAATCACCCTCCCGGACAGCTTTACATGGGTGAAAATGTAGCCGTAGGAACACCTGATATCGGTCATGCCACGCTGGACTTCTCTCTGAGAGCCGGCGGACGTCTGTATATGTTCTCCCTCCCTTACGGCGCACACAGGATCACGGTCAGTATTCTTGCCAAGGTCTATGACGGTCAGCCCGCAGCCCTGCTTGGCTGCTTTGAAAACGGGAGCAAAGATCTGAAAGAAGAGGCTCTTGTTACCTTTAAAAAGGCCATGGAAAGCAGCAGTGTCAGCCTTAAGGATCGTCTTGGCTTTACCATGACGCTTTCCCGTCTCTTTAAGAGCTGCAAATTCTTAGTGACGGATATTAACGCAGATGAATATCAGCACAGGGTCCAGGAGCTTACAGAAGCAAAACTCAACGCCGCAATCCCTGCCATTGCCTATGCCATTGTGCAGGCTTTAAGGGACGGTTCTCTGAAACCGGACGATGAGATTTATCTGGCACCGGTCGGAAAAGGATCCCTGGCTCTTTACAATACTTCCCATAGTTTCGAGATTCGTTTTGTAAAAAGACTGGTCAGTGAAATCAACTATCTGCTGGCCAGAGAGTCCGTTTTCCCCGAAGGAACCCTCTATACCGGCCAGATCTGGCTCCTTGACAACAATGACAAAGACAAGCTGAGTGTCGCCCAGGGAATGATCAATATCGAGGACTGCTCTGACGGCAGTCAGAGAGCAGTACCTGTTCCTGTGCCTGATCTCACAGAGCACTATCTGGATCTGGTCTACGGCAAGGAAGATCCTGCTGCCCTGGAAAAGAAAGAACAGTTCCGCAGCAATCTGGCCGCACTTGACTGTCCCGGCAAAAAGCCGGATCTGGGCAGAATGAAGACGGAGCTTTATGACAATGCCTTTGCTGCTCTGATCGGCTCCTATACCCCGGAGGACTTCACTGAAAGCTTCGAGCGTTTCGGCCATACGGACATTGGTGAGGGTAATCTTGACAAACAGATTAAGGATACCGTCCTTGCCGGCTTCAAAAATATCTGTGCACAGGTCAAAAAAGAAGGAAAGGATCTGATCATGGCATGTCCCTTCATTGAGAAAGAAATGATCTGCAGCGCTCTGATCGACCTGGCGATCGACCGTATGGACTTTGACCAGGTCAATGGAGTCAATACAGAAAGGAAGTGAACCGTGCACATTAATTTATCCCTGCATAAGGAACCTTACGGGAATATTCCTTTAACATCTGCGGAGCCTGCACCTGAAAAGGTGCAGGAGGCCTCTGCGGCGGGAAGCAGAATGATCGGATTTATCCTGTTTATTGTAATGATCCTCCTGGTGCTCCAGACTATTATCCTTCTGAGGCAGAAACTGAAACTGGATACCATGCAGAATACATTGAATGTCCTGTCAAAAAAGGTAGGCCGGCTTGAAAAAACACTTTACCACGCAGAATCCGGGACCAGGGGAATAGAATCCGGCAGAGACGTTTCGCGCTCCGAAGCAGCTACATTTTCCGGCCATCCCCCAGAAAGGGCCCGGCCGGAAACTGTACCAGGTAAATCGGAAAGTGAAAAGACCGTTCCTTTTTTACCCTCGCCCCCCAGCCCTCTCTCTCCGGTCCGTGAGCAGCCCTGCTTTCTCTGCGGCCTGAAGGTCACTCAGGCCAGCCACTATAACCCGGAGGGCACGGTCATTCTCAGAGAGATCCCCCGGGAGGAAGCCATGTTTCTTCTCTATTCGGACATGACTGTACGGCCCGACCCGCGCATCTTCCACATTTTCAACAATGTTTCCTACTACCGTACCAATGATTTTTTTATGATCTTTGATTTCCTGGATCAGGAGGGCCGCATACTGGATCTTTCCAGGTCCATGAAATGCCTCAGGACAGCCGAAAATGCCCTTGTTCACAGAAACAGTAATGAATATACCCTTTCCAGAAAAGGAAAGCTGATTGCGGAGGAACGCCCCTTATGAAGTTATTCAGAACCCTTTTTACCATGCTTATTATCGGAGCAATTGGAATCTCTATGATTACTCTTCGTCCCACCAAGGCAGATTTTGCCGAATATTATGTGAGTCAGAACCAGACCGGTTTCGGGGAATTATTTGACGGAGCGCTGGAAAAGATCGTAATGGAAAGAACGGAAGAAAGGGACTGCCTCTTCTTCTCGGTATTCCAGATCGACGAGAAGGACAACTACGTGGGAATTCTCGGTCATTTCTTCGGCAGATCCTCCGTTGAGGAGGCCGGAAGAGCGTTTGAAGACCTTGTGGATTATGCACATGATTTATTGAATGAATAAAAATACCGGGCAGCGGCATGGGGCCTCGGGCCTGCATGCCGCCGCTCCGGTATTTGTCCGGGAAAGGATATACCGATGATTGAATTTATGATTGACCCTGACGGCTTCGTTCCGGAAAGCCATCCGGCCGTCTGTCTCCTTGAGACAGACGTGGCGGAACCGGAAATTATGGTCAGGGAAATAGGAACTGTTACAGAACAGAGTCACCCCGCTTTATTTACAGGAGAATCACCGCAGGTTTTTTACCGCCTCCGGTATACACCTCCTTATGAAAATTTCCACGAAATCAGAAGCCTGATCCT
The DNA here is from genome assembly GCA_946614165.1 of uncultured Lachnospiraceae bacterium. Classification (GTDB taxonomy): domain Bacteria; phylum Bacillota; class Clostridia; order Lachnospirales; family Lachnospiraceae; genus CAG-791. Next base: position 14,033 of record CAMOGQ010000017.1, on the reverse strand, counting down.
CCGGACCCGCATGGCGGCAGGCCTTTGCAGCAGCTACCGGGGCATTGTGGCCATAGATGTTTCGGAATACAGAGGACATGAGGAGGATGAATATTTCACCATCTTCTTAAAATACCTTTACGATTGTTCCGACTTCCAGAATCTCATTTTTGTATGCTGTCAATATTCAGAAAGGGACATGCAAAGGCTCCGCAGCGCCTGTATGAAATACTTCCCGGTAAGGCAGGAAAGATTCCGTTTCTTCGAAAAACCGACACTGAAAAGAATCATTGGAAATACCTTTCGGGAGGCGGAAATCAAAGCCGGGGACGATGCGTCAGAGCTGCTGGCAGACATCCTTTGCCGGGAAGAATTTGTCCCCTGGAGAAGTCTGCAGCTGCTTGAAAGGCTTCCCCGGGAGATCAGGGCAGACAACAGGCAGAATCAGAAAAGAAATCAGCCCCTGCACGCCGCGGAGATCCGCTCTTTCCTGCAGGACCCCGAATGCAGTTTATGTATGATGGCAGGCCATGTCCTCCTTCAGACACAGAAGGAGGACGCAGATGAGAAGACGCTATAGTTTCGAAGCAGACTGGCGTCCCTACGCCTTTCCGGAGGATGAATCCCACCTGACTTCGGAAGAAGAACTGAAGGAGCATTACAGCACTTATCCCCTGGCACCGGAAAGTCATCTGCCTGCTGCGGGCATTCCCATCCTCTCCGACGGGCTGAATATTACCGTGGATCCGGAAAACACCATGAATATCATCTTCGGCACCACAGGATCAAAGAAGACCCGTGTACTTGCGGCCCCTTTTATATGTGCCTGTGCCTCGGCCGGAGAGAGCATGATCATTCCGGATATCAAGGGTGAACTGAGCCAGGGGGCTCTCTCTCCATATATCAGAGGTGTGCTGAGGAAGAACGGCTATAAGGTAAGGGTCATCAATTTCCGGGATTTCGACTGCGACGGCTACAATATCCTTCTGGAACCCTATCGGCTTTACAGATCGGGCCATAAAGATGATGCCATGACGGAAATCAACAAGATCGTCTCCTCCCTGGTCGGCATCAGGCCCTCTTTCACGGCAGATCCTTTCTGGGAAAAAACCGCCTCCCAGTACCTGATGGCCGTCATCGTTCTTCTCTTTGAATTCTGTGACGATCCCTCCAAAATCAACATGCTTTCACTGGCGTCCTATACCAGCGAGGAAAGCTGTGAATATATCTGCCGGGCCGTAAACCAGATCCAGGCTGCCAACAACATCATGACCATGCTGCGCAGCGTGCTTTCGGAGCCCGAGAAGACCCGCATGTCCACCCTGGCTACGGCAAACAGTTATCTTACAGACTACATCGTAAACGAAAAACTGCTGAAGATGCTCAGTGAGAGCACCTTCTCACTGGAAGAACTCTATCTGGAAAAAACGGCCCTCTTTATCATCATGCCGGATGAAACAGATGCCTTTAAGGATATTACGGGTCTTCTGCTTTCCCAGATCAGTTCTTTTCTGGTCAGAGCAGCCTATCAGCTGGGAGGAACGCTTCCCCGGCGTGTAAACTATATATGCGATGAATTCTGTCAGTACTATATACCCGGCATGGCCGTCAATATAGCAGCCCACAGATCAAGGAACATACGCTGGACTATGGTCTGCCAGTCCCGCAGACAGCTGGAAATGACCTACAGAGATGATGCAGCTACGATCCTGGCCAATTGTACCAATACCTTTTTCCTCTCCAGTCCGGAAACAGAGCTCCTGGAAGAACTTTCTCTCCGTGCCGGCTTCACCAATAAGACTCCGGACGGTAATCCCAGGAGACTGATCAGCGTAGCCGCGCTCCGTAAAATGAAAAAGGAATGGGAGTATACGGATGTTTATTTTTCCTCCGGACCTTTTGTCTGTGTGACCAGACTGCCCGACATCAGCCGGTATGAACTGGTCAGAGGCTTTACGGTTCCCGGAAGTCTGGAACGTCATACCTTTTCAAGGCCGAAGGCCTACAGTGCCGAAGAACTTCTGGCGGACTGCACCAGATACAGAAATGCATTTGACCTGGAAAGACAGGGCGGACGCAGGATCACTGCTGCCGACAGAAAAGCCGCTGCAAAATACAAAAAGCTCTTCAGCGGTTCATAATTATCAGCAGAAAGGAAGACTCTATATGGTCATTCATACAAGCGGAAAAGAAGGCAGGACCTCCTGCGAACTTGATTCTTATTTTTTCCAGAAGAAAAGAACTGTTTTCATAACCGGAGACATTACAGATGCCTTATGTGAGGAAGCGAACCGTCAGATCCTGTATCTGGCAGGACTTTCGAATGATCCCATCACCCTGCGCATCAACAGTCCCGGAGGCAGCGTAACGGCAGGGCTTTCCCTTTATGACACCATGAAGGGCTGTGGCTGTGAGATCATTACTGTCTGCACAGGAGCCGCGGCCAGCATGGCAGCCTTTATCCTGGCCGCAGGCACGCCGGGAAAACGCTACTGTGCTCCCAATGCTGAAGTCATGATCCATCAGATCATGGGCAGAGCTTCCGGCCAGGCCTCCGACATCGAGAGGACCGCCGACCACATCCGGGCTGTCAAAAGGCGGTATATCGCTATTCTGGCGGAAATGACCGGACAGGATCCGGAAAAGATCCGGGTCGATACAGACCGTGACAATTATATGAACGCGCAGGAAGCGGTAGATTACGGAATCGCAGACCGGATCGGCATCTGCATGCCCGACTGATCCTGCATGCTGCTCTCCTGCCTCCCGGCAGAAACCTGCGGGCTGAACAGAACAAAATTCAGGCACATTCTCTGAACTATGATATTCTATTCATAAATCCGGGTAATAATAAGCCCCGGGCCAGCCATCGTTTTCAGAGAGCCGTCAGAGGCAGGAGCAGTCAAAATGAATAATCCCTGGAACAAATCAGAAAAAAACAGTTCACGGATCTCCCCCGAAGGATCAGTTTCCGAAAGAAAGGAAATCATTTACGACGCCTTTATTTCCTACAGCCACGCAGATAAAAGGATCGCTTCTTCGGTACAAAATATTCTGGAACACTGGGCTTCCTACAAAAAGGAAGGGAAAAAAACAAAAAAGCTGAAGATTTTTCGGGACGAGTCCGATCTGGCAGGAGGATATCTGGATGAGAATCTCAGACAGGGTCTGGAACAGAGCCGTTTTCTCCTTGTCTTCTGCTCGGAAAACGCCGAAAAGTCCGACTATGTCTGGCGGGAAATAGAGCTTTTCTACCAGATCTGCCAGCAGCGGGAACCAAGCAGTCCCGATTACTTTAAAGATCATCTTCTGATCGCCGGCTGTGAACATAGTGATGCCGTCAATAAAAGAATCATCCGTAATCTCCTAAAAAGGGCACTGGAAAGCAAGGTTAGCCCTTCTGAGCTTCTGAAAATTACAGATAATGTAGGAAGCGACCTGCTCTATGCCGACTATGGAAGAAAAAGAAGTTTACTTAAAAAGAGAAAACAGCTGCGGCTTCAGACCTATAAGCTGGCAGCTCCCATGCATGGTCTGAAATATGCGGACGATCTGATCCGCAGAGCAGAAAGGCGCCGCAGGGCATTGATGGGAGGCGCTTTTTTGTCTGTCCTTGTCATCCTGATGCTGCTTTTTGCCTTAAATGTATCCTACAGGGCTCTTCGGGACAGGGATGCCAGGAGACTCTCTCTGCTGGCAGAATCCAGGCTGGAAGACGGTGACCGCATCCTGGCAACCCAGCTTGCCCTTGCTTCTACCCGGCAAAAACTCCTCTACCGCCCCCTCGTCCCGGAAGCACTATCCGTCCTTTCCGACGCGGTACATGCCTATGACATGCCATCCGAATCACGCCTGGAAAAGGCCTTTTTCTACAGATTTAACTATTCGACCCACCTTTCCATGGATATATCACCGGACGGAAAATACCTGGCAGCGACCAACGAAGAAGGAGATATCATCGTATGGGATACACAAAGCGGCCGGGAACTCCACAGTATACACGCTTCATTTAACGCCAGCGATTCGAAAGTAAAGTTCCTGAATGATTCGATGCTTCTGGTTTACAGCTTTGCCGGCTCCCAATGTTTCAGTCTGGATACTTTTAACACTGTATGGGAGAATCCATATCTCCTTTCTATTGATGCAATCACTTATACCCTCGGGGATGATGATTATAAAATGACTATCGTCAGGGATGCAGGAGACACTGACGGTCTGACCAATCTGACACTGTCAGAGTGGATGGGCCAGACGGTTCTTCTGACGGCAGAGCTGAAAAAGGGTCTGGTTCTGCGGGAGGCCGAAACCGGACAGACTCTGGCCTCTCTTCCCAGAGAAAAGATAGATACTCTGCTGCCGGATGATGTTCTTTTCTACAGAGACTTTACCGGCTTCGTATTCAGAAGTCTCATCACAATGCAGGATTCTTCCGAAATCGGCTATGATCCGGAAAAGGATCTGTTTCTGATCCCCTGCTATAAGAAGATCCATTATAATCCGGATAACAGAGATCTTATAAACACAGTCTACTGTGGCCTCCTGGAATGGAGTCCCGGGGGAGGCGAAGTCTTTTACAATAATCTGGAAGTGTCTCCGGATGCGTTCCTGGAGTCCATTGCTTACGGCCCCGGGCGGATCCTGAAACTTTCGGAAGAAAAAGACGCCGCAGGTCTTTACTGCTATGACGAAGAGAGCGGGGAACTGCTGTGGAATTATAAAACAGTCGAATCTCCCCTGCTGCGTGAGATCAGCCGCAGAACCGGTTTTACTGAAGAGGGCATCCTGATTCTGGAAGACAACAGTATCCTTGTGCTGGACCCTGAGAACGGCCAGGAAAAGAAGCGTTACGAAGCGGATCTGCGGTATGACGAAGATCTTCTTATGCTTCTGGACGGCAGCAGAGAATTCGGCCCTTCTCAAATGCAGGATCTCCTCTTCATGACGACCCAGGGGCGCATCTGTACCGTAAACGGGAGCACCGTGAGTATCAGTGAAAAAAGCCTGACCCTTACGGATGATACGGATAACAAATGGACTGACTGCCTCTATATTCCCGCAGGCAGCTCCTGCGCCGGGAAGGCCTTCCTGTACGATAAGGATACGAATGGGATTTTTCAGTATGAAGTGGGATCGGTAAATAATCGTTTTACCCCCCTTTTGACCAGAGAAATAGATTCATCCTATTTACGTTTCAGTGATCTTCCTGAAGTATCACCTGTGGACAGCAGCCGGATCCTTGTCAGGGACCAGGAGGGAATCTGGGAGATGTATGACCTTTCTCAGGAAGGTCCCGGACTTCTCTGGAGCATCCGGCCGGAGGAAATCCCCCTTCCTTCGGAAACGGAATATGAAGATGCCGCCGACCGGCCGGATCCGAAAAATCTGACATACCTTGGCAGGGATCCCGCAGACGGAAGCCTGGTCCTGTACTCACCTCTTCTGGACTACTTTCCTGAAATAGCGCCTGATTCGGGAGATATTTCTTATCTGCTTCCTCCGCAGCTGGATAAAGAAGGATCCGGTGAGCAGAAAAAGTCCCGCATTCTGGCACCGGTTATTACCGGAACAGACTTATTTTATATTTCAGAAGTGCTGGAAGGTCAGACCTGTTCCTTTTCTCTGTTCAAAATGGACCGTAGAAAGGGCATCACCGGACGGTTTGATATTTGTGAGGGGAAAACAATAACGCAGGGGAATCCGTCTTACAAACTATATACCGATATATCCGGCCGGTATGCTTATTTAGTCAGCGATTGTACAGGGCCTTACTTTATTGATACAAAAAAGAAAGGAAATACTGTTAAATCCTACGACATCCTTCTTGATATACCGGACAAATGGGAGAACACCTTCTTTTACAGCGGAGTCCGCAATGTCTGCAGCTTTGATCCTGAGGGGCGGTATTTTGCCGTCAATTTCAAACCTCTGAATCAGATTTTCCTTTATGATACAAAAGGAGAGCAATCCGAAAGCTGGACTTATTTCAACACAAATATCTCGGAAATGTTCTTTGATGAAGATAATCTTATGGTCCTGACTTCCGACGGAAGAGTCCTTCGGCTCAGCCTGCATAACATGAAGCTGCTGGCATCGCAGACCATCTCCGATACAGCCTGCAACTTCAAAGGCATATCCGAAGACCGGGACGCTTACTGGATCATGGATAAACACGATACGCTCTATTGTGTGGACTCTGACAGCCTGGTTCCCAGGATCCGTATCCGGGACACGGCCGCCCTGGATCTTGCAGGAGACAGGGTCTTTACTGTACAGGATACAGGTCAAACTCTGACTCTGGGCTATATGCCCCTGCTGTCTGCAGAAGAGATACTGGAAGAAGCAAGGGCGCTGACAGAAAGCCGGGAGATGACCAGAGAAGAAGAAATCTATTACGGAATTGACTGACCGGGATCCGGCTCCCTTCCGGATTATGCCAGCCGCAATAAAACAGCCCGTCACCGGCAGCTTATTGAGCTTTGGTGATGGGCTGTTTCATGTTCAGCCGGAGCACTGGCTTTTCTCTTTATTTATGGTGCCGGCTGATTATGTCAGATGTTATCTTGATTATTAATGTACAATCTCATTATGCTGCTCTTGAACCTCATTTTTTCCTGATATGTTCCATCAAAAACCTGAACAAGAATATTTCCGATATCTGCAATTTCGTCTTTCTTCCAGATCGTGATGATTCTAGTCCCCATCAAACTGCCGCGTTCTCTCTGCAGCGAATTAAGAACGCCGTTTCTCAAGCTGTTTTCCCGGGTATCTGCAACCAAAACAGCCTTGGCATTGATACCAAAATGACGGGTCAGGCTGTCCAGCTTATAATAAAAGTTCTGGTCAAGATCAGCACGAGCCTTGCATTCAACAAAGAGAGATTGAAATCCTCTGGTCAGAATACAATCAAACTCATTCTTAATATCTGGATTCTCCCAATCCAGTTCAATACTGGATACAACATCATCAAAAGCCCCTGTCTCTTTTATTTTATGATAGGTATACACTTCCAGAATCTTTCCTTCCGTTGTAAGCAGTTCCTTAATCTGACTTGTTGCGTACGTAAAGCTTACTTTATTATCCGCACTTACTGTCAGATTATGAATGTAGCCTCTTGTCTGGAAGTATTTCAAAAGATTTGTAATCTCTGATTTCCTGTTTCCGGAAATATCGGCTTCTCTTACTTCCAAATCGTTGAAAAGGACTCTAACTACCTGAGCTTTCACATCAAAATGAACTGTCAGAAATTCCTCCTGCATCAGTTTATAAGGCAATGCAAAAATATGATCGTATTTCTGTTTATAATTCCAGCAGTCAGCAATAATCACCTGACACGAATCGCTGCTGTCCCTGCTTTCCAGCCTGCTCCGATAATTCAGAATTCCATTCTTTTGCAGGGCATCAAGAATCTTTTCAACATTTCTGCGGCAGGCAAAAGGTACGATGTATGTATATACTTCCGGCTGCTGTTTTTTTTCAGACATTTCCTTTTTGGGAAAAGATTCCAGCTGATCATATGTATCTGCATAGTCGAACAAAATACTGCACATTTTCTTCCAGGCCCAACTTTTTTTGTTATAGGTTTCCCAGAGGTTCTTATAATCAGAGTAAAATTCTGGCTGCTTTCTGCTCTGACTGGAAGAAAGCCTTATCGAAGCCATGTCCATGACTGAAATATAAGGTCTTTTTTGGATATATTCCAGCATGGCACAGTCCTTGATTTCTTCGAATTTCATGCTTTTCGAATCAAGCCTGTAGGATGGGAAGACATCATAAAAACAGGCTCCTTCCAGCATATTGGATAATCCCGAATCGTTGGCCTCCAAGGCAAAAAATCCTTTATCTTTACTTCTTTGAAGAAGATAACTTTCCAGCTTTTGTAGTCTGGTCTTCCTTTCGCCCATAAAAGTTTTTACCTGTCTGATCTTTCCGTTGCCTGACTTTTTGATTTTTTCTATTGTTTTCTCGCTAAAAGTGACTCCCTTTCCGTCTGAAAGCAGGAGGAACTCTGCCACGGTCCTGATCTTTTTCTTTCGCATATATTCAGAAACATATGGGATTGTTTCCAGAAGCTGCTTTATATCATCTTCCGTTCTGGCAGAGTACAGATACAGCATTCGTTCAGGATTTATAATAGTGGCCGCAGAAACATTTTCAAATTTCTCCGTGTTGTCGTATTTTCCCGGCCGGAAAGGAACTACCAGATAAGAATTCTCTGTATAGGTCAGAATAAAAGGAATATTATTGATAAAATTAGTATCTTCCTGTTTCCAGTCTCGGTACTCCATACTGAAACGAATCGGGTTAAAGAGTTGTTCAAATGCCGCAGTCAGCTGATCCACCACCTTTTTCTGTTTCTTAGACAGTTCCTCCTTCGCCGCGTTCAGAAAAGTGTCTTTCAGGCCTTTATAAAGCCTTACCTGGCGAATATCTCCTGCCCATATATCCTTCAGACAGCTGTACCACTCCTGAAATGCGATCATAGATTTTCTTTTTCCATTGATCAGATGGCGTATTTCTGTGATGCTGCCACCGGACAAAAGGTTATTTTTTCTCGCCTCCATGGCTTTACGGACATATACACGGTGCAGTTCTACTGACATGCGGTCAAGGGCATCCAGCCTCTCCAGCTCTTGCCTGGACGCATTATCCCACTTCTCATAATGATTGCCCCCATATTCCCTTGCCAGCTTTTGATCCGGCCGGCTCTTCTGAATACAGATATGGCTTTTAACTCTTTCATCTTTTGTCTCACCGTCTTCACATTCAGACAGTTCCCTTGTTTTCCAGCCAAGGCAGAGTTTTTCTGCCACCCATCTGCGATGCTCGATCCAGATCAGCTCATCCTTCAGTTTGGCACCTTCTGCAGTTCCCGTTTTTTTCATAAACGCTTCTGCCGCCTGTGTGGCCGTCATTTCTGTCAGATCGATACCCATGCTGAAAAGCTTATATTTCAAAGAAAGGACAATGGAAACGCAGGAATCATGATTATACGGCTTATTGTATTCTCGCCTCACTTCTGCAAAATTTATATTCAGATTTTTTTCCCAGACCAGATGGGCATTAAATGCCATTCTTTCTATGTCCTGGTTTCGGATATTTCTGTTAATATAGACTGGACAGATTTTATGGCCGGAGATGGCGGATTTGTTTTCATCTTCCATTGCATAACTAATAAAGCAGTCTATTTCCCTCCCGTCTTTTGTCAGGTCTTTGACTGCTTTCTGCACTGCTTTTGCTGCTTCACGGTTTTTGGAATCTTCACCCAGAGCTATGAATATATATGGATGTTTCTTCTGTGTGTAATAATCATGAAGGATATCCCTCAGTACATTTGAAGAAGATTTTCTGTCTTTCAACTCCAGGAATCTCGTTTCAAAGGTAATATCCCCGTAGCTGTCCTGATATATTTCTGAATCAGATATTCTATCTGGACTTGAAGCGATATTAGCTGAGGCCCCGTTTCCTCCAGAATGAATAGTGAAAAATTTTCCAAGTTCCGGTCTTTTCTCAAGGTATAATACCCAGTCGGTTTCTTCCCGGGAGATCACCGTAATATCCAGCCTGCGATTTCGCATCTGGCCATTTTGGAGGCATGCATCCAGAAATTTCTGCCCATAATTGCCCAGTCCAATGATTAGTACATTCAGGGGAGCCCCATCCTCCGGGCTGCATTGATACAAAGGATGTTCATAGAGATGATACTGAATTGCCAGGAAAGAGTTTTTCTCTCTATTGATATCCAGAGACTCTTCCACATCCTTCAGCATCCATGTCTGTCCCGACGTATTCTTTTTTGCAATCTCAGCAGGAATCAGATAAAACAGAGCCTTTTTCAAATCATCTACCAATTCTTCGCATCGCATATACCGGTTCTTCCTGTCTGCCAGACATTTTTCGAGTATGACAGTAAGGATTTTCTTCAATCTTGGATATGAATTAACTTCCGAAGCCCGAATCAAAGTAGATTCATCAACCATCTGCCCGATTCTGTCATAAAATTCACGCCGGAAATGAAATCCTTCTTTTTTCACTTCCTCAGTTACGATAATTGCATGGAAAAGAGTTGCCCCAATGGAATAAATGTCAGTCTGGATGCTGGCTTCCTCTTCCTGAACTTCGGGTTCCATGTAATACTCTGTACCTATAATCTTCTCTTCCGGTCCATTGATGTTGTATATGGAATTAATATCAAAAAGAGAGATTGCTTCTGTCAGGACTTCTCCTTCCCGACCTGCTCCTTCCCGCTTCATAAATCCAAAATTGGAGGGATTAATATCTCTGTGTATGAAACCAGCCTTGTGCAGAGCGCAGACGCACTCTGTCAGTGTCTGTATAGATTTTAAAACCTTAACCAGATTGTATTCCGGCTTTCGCGTTGGCTTCGCATGTATTTCTTCACAGATCGTTTCAAAAGTCACAGATAACGGGTTTGGCGTCCAGATGTAAGTAGTTCCGACGACATTACCGCTTTCATCACAGCCAGAATATATTTCGAATCGAGGGATAAAGGTATCCAGGTCGTGATTCTTTTTTTTCATTCTTGCTTCCACAAGTGTCTTATAAGATCTGGTATACTCGTCTTTGGCTTTTAAAAATTGTTCCCTGGCGGTTTCATATCCCGGAGTACTTACAAGCTGTCCATGGCTGTCACGCTCCATTCCATAGGCTAGCCTGGGATAAAACTCTTTCAAAACTCCGCGCTCTTTTTTTGTTTCATCAATGGCCTGATAGCAGAGTGAAGAACTGCCTGAATCGGAAATGCCCCTTTCAATCACAAACTTCTTGGGTATGCCTTTTCCCTTCTTCTCTTGACAAAGCAGAATACTATTTTTGATATACTCACGACCGCTCATACAGATACCTCCCTTTCCTCTTTCTCAAATCCAAAGAAATGAAGCTGCAGTCATCAAAATGCTCCTTTGATGTAAGAAATTCCCTGAGTTCACCATACTCATGATCTGCTATCATATCATATACAGCAGGTATCAGTCTGTTCTGTCGGAACATCAGATGCCATGCACCGTCGGAACAAATCAGAACAGCTTCTGCAGAGCCCAGGTCCAAATGTTTCACATCGGTCATGGAAGCCGCCCCCTCGGTAGTTGTTACACAGCATCCGTCCCTGCTGTCCGAGGGCATCGCCACAATTCTGCATTTTCCTTTTTCGGATAAAAGGATTATAGCATCTCCGAGATTCAGACACAGCATCCGTTTTTTTCTCCGGTCCACCAGGACACTGGCCAGCGTACTGGAAAACTCTTCAACATCTTCGTTTTTGATGTCGGCCTGTTTTTTCAGCTCCCAACAGACATGCGAAAGAGACAATTCTGCGGTCTCTTCTGCAGTGAAATCCAAAAAATAGTCCCCCTTCTCTAAAAAAAGACGGGTTATTTCCCTGGCTGCTGTCTCTGCCCCCTTTCGGGCTTCCCGGCAGGCAGAAACCCCGTCAGCCAGGGTTATAACGCTGAACTTCCCATTCCGTCCGTGGCAGATTACATCCTGATTCTCTGTCCCATTCTCTTTGTGATAGCTTCCTATCTCATTCATTACCGTAATCAAGTATTGTCCTTTCAATATTTACAGTGTCTGCCAGGCATAGCATGAAAAAGCTATCACAACGTCAAATATATTCTTTCCGTTCAGTTTCTGATAAAAAGCCTTTTCAAGCAGTGGGTTAATTTCATTTTCGAAGTTCCTATAAACATCCCTAAAGTTTCTTCCCCTGTCTTCTATATGCTTTTCATTATAATAATAATAATAAGCAATGATCACAGCTGTTCGGCTTACTGCTTTTGGATTTGTAATATGCAATTTTTCTTTGCCTTCGATAAGTGTCTGGATATAACTCAGCAAGGCTTTGAAATCTTCCAGTCTGCCTTTATCAATATCTGTACTTGTATCAAGAACGCAATTGGATTTGTTTTTTGTAAAAGCCGGAACATCTGTAAACCAGAGTCCGTAATTGCTGATCTCACCATTTCGTAACTGGTCCCACTCTTTCAGGATATCTTCGTAGACCTGAAAAGCAGTGTTCTGCTCTGTTTCCATCTGCATCGGACCTAATGAATAATTCCCACTGTTTACATTACAGTTATAATTCCTGCAAATAAACAATTCGAACTCTTTCTCATCCATTCTGAGAATATCATCAGTGAAAAGGTTCCTGTATTCGATTGTACCGATTGTCCTGTTATTGTTGGAACTGCTGCTTTTGACCCGTTCAATCATTTCTGAAGAAAGACGTACCTTATCCTGCGGCCGATAGTCCCTGCAAATATAGTAAAGATAGATCATCTCAGCAAAGTTTTTATAATTAATACCCTGGCCGGAAGGATCCTTTTCATACTCATCCAGCTTTCCTTTATATGCATCTGTAATAAACCGAATCAGATTATTGGTATAAAAATCATAGAAAAGATTCTTTTCAATATCTGTATCGTAATTAACAACTCCGATTCCACTGCCAGTGTAATACGTCATGTTATATACGATGGCAAACATATATAGATCTTTCTTGGATGCTCCTTCTGCTCTGAATTTACCAAAAGCCAAATCATCTGCCGCTTTCAACAGTCCGTATCTGCCTCCCGGCTTTCTTTGATCCTTGGTTGCAGTTTTCAGCAGATCAAACACTCCATCATCAATATCCTGAAGGACCATGATGTCAATATCATTGATTTTGCAGCTGCCGGCTGCTCTCTTGCTTTTTACATAATCGCGAATAGCCTGTCTACCACCGAATCCAGCCTTATTCAGATAATCGCCGTATTTAATGAACTGTTTCAGGATTCTAAGTCTCAGCGAATCATTCTGCCAGTTATCACCGGGAAAATTCTTCGAAAGTCTATCCACAAGCCTTTTCATATAGTCTTCGGGAGAAGGATATTTACTGTACATTTTATACAGAGCATTCATCATCTTTTCTTCCAGTTCAGCATAATCAGCAGGCAGCTTCGCTTCGCTGATCAGTTTCCTGTAATAATTATTATTCTGCCCTTTCCGATAAGAAATCCCACAGTGATCAAACATAGTGTAGAGTTTTTTCAACTTAGTAGGTCTGTCTGAATAATTTCCCGCTTTCTCCAGTTCTGAATATGCACTTTCAAAATCCTTTTTTGTATACAGAGGCATAAACTCCTTTTTCAGATCTCTCAGTACTCTGTCCATCCTTCTTGTAATAGTTCCTTTTCTCATTACCAGTTCCTCCCCCGGAATGTGTTTGATAAAATATGAAACTGTTGCTTCCAGATATATAAAAGATTCCGCACTTTCTTTAAACATCACAGCGTTGTTTTCAAAAACATATTATTATCTGAGTTTTCCGTTGTAACAGATTCAATTGAATCAGTACTATTCATTATTCGAATGGCTACTTCAGCACGTATTCCAATATCTTCTTGCCAAAAAACCAGAAAAAATTATAGTTCCTATCCATGCTCAGACACTGTCACCGGCCACAATAGCCGGTGACACTTGTTTTAATGTCATATCGAAAGTGTCGTTACCGCCTTTATGTTCTTTTCTCCACTTTATCATTGACCTCCTTTCCAAAATCTATTATACATCAGGAGAATTCTTCACACTGCCCCGGGGGGGGATTGACTGAGTCTCCCGTTCTCGGAGAATCCCAGATTATTCCGTATTGCCCCAAATTGATTCAGCGTGGCGATAAGACTTCATACTAAGGGACTGTACCGTAAGTAATGATGCCATGAATACCGGAGAAAAACTGAACATTCCGGATGATTTTACTTCCAGCTCACTGCCTCTAAGTACCACAAAAAAATCCCGGAAAGCCAGCACAGGAAATATCATCCTGCTCGAATGGATATGAATTGATGTTGTCCCGAACGATAAATGGAGCGAAAAGACGGGTTTCCCCGCAGATTAATTGAACCAGACAGGAGCAACTGTTTCAAATAGGATACTGTTTTTCAGTAAACTGTTTGAAACAGTTGCTTTTTTGATGGATATGGAAAAAAATAAGGCACGGAAAGCTAGCACCTTTCCATGCCTCTGCCCCAACTGTGATTTCATCAACATCAACATCAAAT